>JACMPS010000229.1 GCA_014377395.1 Chthonomonadaceae bacterium | reverse complement strand
TCCGTTCGCAACGTGGTCATCAACGCGCTACTTTTCGGGGGAGTCGGCGTGACGATCGGGGTTCTCACCGGGTTGTCACACAAGCGCAAATCAAGCGCAGGGGCAAATACGGAATGAGGGATCCAAACTCTGAGACTTCCAATTTCGGCAACTCTTTCAATGCCGAAGACCGACGCACAATCACCGAGCCGCAAACCGATTGGCGCGTCTGGCAGGACGGTGCCGTCGCAACGCAATTTGTGAAGGAGCGGCGAGGTGCCATTCTGGGCGGTGCAACGCAACTGGAAGTGATGCTCGAATTGTTGCCGCCACGCCCCCCAAACCTTGCACCGACTTGGGTTCTCGATCTCGGTTGCGGAGACGGGGTGTTGCTGGAAACGATTTTGCGGCATTGGACTGGCGCAAACGGCGTGGCACTGGACGGTTCCCCAACAATGCTGGAACTCGCTCTTGAACGTCTTTCAATCTTTCACCCCTCGGCAGTTTCGTTTATTTCAGAAGACATCAATCTCCCGAAATGGAAGGACGCCCTTCCCGTTCTGCAATTCGATGCGATTGTCTCAGGGTTTTGTATTCATCATCTGGAAGATGAACGCAAAAAGGCTCTTTATGCAGAAATTTACGATTTACTCGCACCGGGCGGCGTATTCATCAATATCGAACACGTCGCTTCCGTAACCCCTCACGGAGAGGAATTGTTTTCTCGCGCCTATGTGCGAAACATCGTCCGCCGCAAAATAGAGCGCGGCGAGGAGGGCATTTTCGAGGACGAACTCACCCATTTTGTGAACCGCCTCGATGCCTCCGCCAACCGTCTCACCTCAGTTGAGACTCAACTTCAATGGCTTTGCACTCTCGGCTACACCGATGTGGATTGTTATTGGAAGCATTATGAACTCGCGGTCTTCGCGGGCTACAAAAAGAACTAAAGACCTTTTATCCACAGATTAATACAGAACAGCACAGATTAAAATGCGAAAATTCAAGAGATAATTTTTCGTGTTGAGTCCTTGTTGAAGATCGGTGTTAATCGGGAATAAAATTGAATTCTCAAGGAGAGATTATGCCGGCAAAAGTTTACTATGAGGCAGACGCCGATTTCGCGACATTGCGAAACAAAACCATTGCGATTATCGGTTATGGAAGTCAGGGACATGCCCACGCGCTGAACTTGAAAGAGTCGGGGGCGAATGTCATTGTCGGTTTGCGGAAGGGTAAATCCTGGAACGCCGCCGAAGCCGACGGACAAACCGTGATGACCGTTGAAGAAGCCGCAAAAGCAGGCGACATCATTATGATCCTGGCAAATGACGAGTATCAGGCGGCAATCTACAAAGAGCAGATCGAACCGCACCTCGTTCCCGGCAACGCGCTGGCGTTCGGACATGGTTTCAATATCCACTTCGGGCAGATCATCCCGCCGGATTTTATAGACGTTTTCATGTGCGCTCCAAAGGGACCCGGTCATCTTGTACGCCGGATTTTCACCGAGGGAAAAGGCGTTCCTTGCCTGATTGCCATTCATCAGAACCACACGGGTGAAGCCAAAAACATTGCCCTTGCCTATGCCAAAGGCGTGGGGGGAACTCGTGCAGGTGTTCTTGAAACCACCTTTCAGGAAGAGACCGAGACTGACCTCTTTGGAGAGCAAGCCGTTCTTTGTGGCGGGGCAACGGCTCTGGTCAAGGCGGGTTTTGAGACACTTGTTGACGCGGGGTATCAGCCTGAAATCGCCTACTTCGAGTGCTTGCACGAACTGAAATTGATCGTTGATCTGATGTACGAAAGTGGCATCGCAGGGATGCGCTACTCGATCTCAGATACGGCACAATTTGGCGATATGACACGCGGTCCGAAAATCATTGACGATCATGTGAAAGCAACGATGAAGGAGACCCTGCGTCAAATTCAGAGCGGCGAGTTTGCCCGTGAGTGGATTCTTGAGAATAAAGCGGGTCGCCCTGTTTTCCGCGCCCTTGAAAATCAGGATAAAAACCATACGATTGAAAAGGTCGGCAAAGAGTTGCGTTCGATGATGAGTTGGGTGCAGAGTAGTGTCGCACAACCTGTAGAGGCGGTTCAGCCCGAGTCACAGGTGAACGAGCGAGCTCAGCGCGTCGAGTTCTAAAGAGGTTCAGAGTGCTGGGCGTCAGGCGTTTTTGGTTTGTGCCTGATGCCCCCCCTTTCGCTGTTAAGGGAGATCTGAAATGGTCGAACAAAAAGAGCAGGTAAAGAGTGTGCTTAAAAGTAAAGTTGGTATGGTTTCCGCAGGAATGAATTCCGCGCTCGGAGGCGTGTCGCCCCGTGTCCTCCGGACACAAAACGATCAATTTTCGCTTAGAGGAAAAACTTTTTCAACCCCCTCTCAGTTAGATCGGAAGAACACCATGTCTGCAGAACAAATTGTTGCCTATCCCTCGCCGGAAGAATACTTGATCCGTGAGCGTAAGGCGAAGCACCGGAGCGAATACGAAAACGGCGAAATGATTGTAATGGCGGGAGCCAGTTACGAGCATAATCTCATTGTCACGAATCTGAGCGGTGAATTAAGATTAAGGCTGAAGAAGAGTCCCTGCACCCCGCTTTCACAGGATATGCGCGTTGCGATTTCTTACCGCAAATACTATTACCCTGATGTTGTCATTGTGTGCGACAAGCCTGAGTTCGTTGACAATCAATTGGATACTCTGCTCAACCCAATTGTTGTCGTCGAGGTGTTGTCACCTTCGACGGAAAACCGGGATCGTAAAACAAAATTACGCTCCTATCGTGCGGTGGAGACGATCCAGGAAATTGTTTTCGTTTCTCAGGAGTTGCCTCTTCTTGAGGTTTATCGCCGAGGGGTCACAGGATGGACTCTTCATGACTACGAGGGACTAGATGCGGTGCTTACGCTTTCTTCCGTCAATTGTGAGGTGCCGCTCTCCGAGATTTATGACCGTATGGATTTTGATCTTCCGCCGAAAAACGCCTGACTATTTCACCAAGAAAGATTTCAACGATGAGTTCACGAGTTTACATTTTCGACACCACCCTGCGCGACGGCGAACAGTCGCCGGGGGCTTCGCTCAACGTTGAGCAGAAAATTGAAATTGCGCGGCAATTGGAGCG
>JACMPS010000021.1 GCA_014377395.1 Chthonomonadaceae bacterium | reverse complement strand
GCGAGCAGGTACTGGGCGCGGCGAAGACGGAAGGCATCGGGCGAGCGCAGAGCGTCTTCGAGGTGTGCCCCTTCGTCTTTGGTGAAGGGACGGGTAAAGAGCGGAGGTTTCATGCCCTATAGTTTACCCGAAACAAAATCTGTCCACACGATCTTAGGTGGAACTGCACTAGGAGCGAGGTGAAAGCCGGATTCACCCGAAGCCAGCGCCCATCGGGAGCCACAAGAGCCATGCCAATTGCGGCATCGGTGAACGCCGCCTCAAACTGTGCGTGGCTTTCCTCAAGCATCTGCTGAGAAGCTCTTTTTTCAATGGCGTTTGCGATAGCGCAACGAAGCGTCTCCGAAGTCACATCCTCCTTGATGAGATAATCTTCGGCACCGCCTTTGATTGCCTTGACCGCCACCCACGGGTTTGCCGAACCGGTCAGCATCAAAACGGGACAGGTTACTTTGCCTTCGCTGTCCCTGAGTGACGCCAGAACTTTAAGACCATCCATGTCCGGCATCATATGATAGAGCAACACACAGTCAGGCACTTTCTCCTCGAAAAGACGCAGGGCTTCATGCCCAGTGTGAGCCACGACAACCCCATAGACCTCCTCACCCCTATCCTGAGTCAGATAGCGGCGATAAGTTGTGCAGTCTTCGGTATTATCGTCTACAATGAGAACTGTGCATTGATCTGTCAAATAACGTCTCCTGAGAAGGACAATTTTACGGCGTGAAACCAGTAGTTGATGAAGTGTTGCACGGTCTTCGCGAACGCACGATAGTCCATTGGCTTGATGAGATAACTGTTCGCGCCTGCCCTATAGCACGACTCAATATCGTTAGAGTTTGTGGAGGTCGTGAGGATCACCACAGGGAGGCATTTCAAGGCGGCTTCCTCTTTGATTCGCTTTAAGACCGCGTGTCCGTTTAATCCCGGCAAATTCAAGTCGAGAAGCACAGGCAATTTGTTTTCTTTTTTGTCACTGTGTTGCCCTTCTCCGTACAGATAATCGAAACACTCCTTTGCATTGACGCAACGTTGCACCGATTTCGTGAAAGAGAGCCTTCTAAAAGTCCGCAGGAGAGTTTTGTAGTCTTCATCATTGTCTTCGACGATCAAAAGAGAAGCCATAAATAGTTTCATTTCTGATCTATTTCTGGTCTATGGGGAGCGTAAAGTAGAACGTGGAGCCTTCGCCGACGACTGATTCTACCCACATCCTGCCCTCATGTCGTCCCACGATTTTGTGAGCATTTGTTAATAGATGACATTGCTTTTTGTTTAAAAACTATTCTTGTTGTCCCTTTATGGACCACCTGATATAGAGAAAGCAGTTTTAATGATTGGAAAGACAAAACAGAGGGAGAGCAGGAGAAATTGTAACATTGCTTTTGTGACTAGTAGGTTTGTTTCTGCCTAAGCAAGCCTACAATTGAAAAGATAGTATCAATATAGCATAGATTCTCACCATAAGACATTTCTTTTCATTTTTATTTAGAGAGGGTTGTTCTCATCTCCTACAAAAGTCAAGAGGGAACTTTTGTTCATGTGAATACGATATGTAACCCAATCAGTTACGGATTGAGAGTGCGCCGGAAAAGAGAAATTATTTGCAAACCAACAGCCAATTCGCAGTCGCGATCCATATTCTTTCTCTGCTGGCGTGTTATCCCGGTGAACCACTCACTTCAGAGACGATTGCGGGGAGCGTCACCACAAATCCTGTTGTCATTCGGCGAATTCTAGGAAGTTTGCGTCGTGCCGGGCTCGTTACGTCACAACCGGGCAATGGAGGCGGGTGGAAACTGACGAAAGAACCGGGGACGATTTCGTTGCGCGATGCCTACACCGCCTTACAGAGTGGCTCGTGCTTTGCACTGGCTCCAAAGCCGCCAAACGAAAAATGCCTTGTTGGGTGTTCGCTCCAACAGATTTTACAGGACGTTTTCGAGGAGACGGAAGCCGCCATGACCGCGCACCTCGCCTCCCTCACGATTGGCGACATTGTGGCGAGGCTGTGAGCATTTGCCCTCACGGAAAATAGACAGAAAAGAGAATAGGAAAATGACCGAAACACAAACTCAACGCGCCGTTATTGTGGACCCCACCGCCGGGGTCTCTCATCTCAAACTCGCCGAAGTTGCTTTGCCGACACCCGGCAAAAGCGAAACCCTCGTTAGAGTCACCGCGATTTCTCTCAACCGGGGCGAAGTGCGAATGTCCCTGAGTGCCGAAGCCACTGAGAAGACGGGCTGGCGTCCCGGTTGGGACTTTGCAGGTATGGTCGAAACCGAGTCGGCGGACGGGAAAGGTCTTAAAGCTGGAACTCGCGTCGTCGGCATCTCGCGCCCCGGGGCATGGGCGCAGTTTGTTGCTGTCCCGAACGAGTCAATTGCCGCCCTTCCCGACAATGTCACTGACTCACAAGCCGCCACTTTGCCCGTCGCTGGATTGACCGCCTACTACGCCCTCGCGAAAGGCGGTTTTTTGCTTGGTAAGCCTGTGCTGATCACAGGTGCTACCGGGGGCGTCGGCGATTATGCGCTTCAATTGGCGAAACTCGCCGGAGCAAAGGTTGTGGCACACATTCGCAAGCCGGAGCAGGAAGAGGAAGTTCGCAGTGCAGGAGCCGGTGCCGTTGTGATCGGTGAAGACCTGACCGTTTCAAGCCCGTTCAGTGCGTACCACCTTATCCTTGATGCCGTTGGCGGCGACACGCTCTCGCAGAGCCTGCGTCTGCTGGACGAAGGTGGAACCGTTGTCACTTATGGCACAACCGCCGAAAAAACCGTCACTTTTGACGCACAAAAGTTTTACGGCACGGGTGCCACCACTCTTTATGGTTTTATTCTGTTCGATGAGTTTCGTAGCACCGACACTGCCGCCGACGGTCTCACGCGCCTTGCCCAACTCGTCTCGGAGGGAAAACTAACACCACGCATTTCCCTTGAAGCCGACTGGAGCGAGACGCCCGACATCGCCGCGCAACTTATAGATCGTAAGTATCCCGGTAAAGCCGTCCTTCACGTTAAATAATTTTCTTCGACGATAGCGATTAATTTTGGCTTCTGCGTTTCAATCCGTGCCGATCTGTGTTAATCTTTGGAAGGTAAAACTAACAGGAGGTACGAAATGAGACTGGAAAACAAGGTGGCTCTGATCACGGGAGCGAATAGCGGGATTGGAAAAGCAATCGCAGAGCGGTTTCTCGCGGAGGGCGCGAAAGTCGCAATCAATTATCTGCCCGGTAAGCCGAACGAAGCCGATACGCTGGCACAAATCGCCGCTTACGGGGATAACGCGCTTGCAGTTGGTGGAGACGTGAGCAAACGCGAAGACGTGGAGCATTGTTTTGCACAGGCGGTGGCGAAGTTCGGGCGGATTGATATTGCCGTCAACAATGCGGGGATCGAGATCAAAAAACCATTTGTGGACGTGACCGATCACGAACTGGAACTCGTCCTGAAAATCAATCTCTTTGGAGCCTTTTACGTCCATCAGAGTGCGGCACGTCAGATCATTTCACAGGGCGGCGGAGGGCGACTCATCAACATTTCATCGGTGCATGAGGATATTCCGTTTCCACAATTCACGCCCTACTGTATCTCAAAAGGCGGGATGCGAATGATGATGCGAAATATCGCCATGGAACTTGCCCCCAACAAAATCACGGTCAACAACATTGCGCCGGGTGCGATTGCAACACCGATCAATCAATCCGTGCTGGATGACCCGGAGGCGGTGAAAAACGCCCTCAGCGAGATTCCCTGGGGGCGTTTCGGCAAGCCGGAAGAGGTGGCAAGTGTGGCACTGTTTCTTGCCTCTGATGAAGCGGAATATGTGACGGGCAGCACCTATTATGTGGACGGCGGTCTCACACAGCAGGTGACTCTCTACTAAACCCCTCCTTGCTCTAAGCAATGTGTGAGGTCTGTTTTTGCATCTACTCCCCCGTCCAATCGCAAACGGTGAGGCTCAATGGTTTGCCTCCCCCGTCCCTGTGAGCGTAGCGAACGCATGGGGGAAGGGGGTCCGGGGGTTAGGTCTTTAGTTCGGATCAGCTTCCATTGTAAAGGGCGCGAGAACTTTGTTGCCGCCCGTTAGTCCGGCGCGTGTGGCGTCCGTCACCTGACTGCTGAGACCTTCCAGCGAGACCGCTTTGACATGACCGTCACACCACAAAATGTCGCATCTGCCCTGATGTCGTGCCACAAAGTTGCCGAGTTTGGGGCTTGAGTGCCACATTTCGATGTCGGGCGCGGTGTCTGAAAATTGTCCTTCCTGTCCGGTGGTAGAGGAGCCGTCAATCGAAAACTCGCCGTCTCCGTCCCCCACCCAAACTGTTGTGGAAGGTGCCTGGAGTTGCCCTAGATGCCAGAAAGCGGGCGGATAATCCACGCTGACGGGCGGATTGCCGGGAATTGGCGGATCAAACAAATGCAGGTCCCAGTAGGCTGCGTTCATACAGAAAGAGCCGTAATTTCTGGAGACTGCGGTTGTCTTGGTTTGCGGAATATAAGGTCCATAGGGCGTTGTATGATCGCTGTTGACAATCTTCGAGGGGTCAAGATAGCCGCTTGCGCCCTGTTCGGGACAGTTAAAGATTGCGGCGTTCTTCTCGTAGGGCTGAATCGCGTCCATCCATTTATAATTGACGCCGGGTGAGGTAGGGGGCTGAGTGACACCACCCGCCCAGGCCGTTACCGGGTCTTTATAATAGTGATTGACCATGCTTTCATCGTAGTCCTGCGCGTACATAAGCAAACCTGTACCGATTTGCTTCATGTTGGAGACACAGGAGGCTTGCCGTGCTTTGGCACGCGCAGAAGCAAAAACAGGAAACAAGATAGCCGCCAGAATTGCAATAATTGCTATGACGACAAGTAGTTCGATCAGTGTAAAACCTGCGAACTTAGAGCGACGACGGAGAGAGGTGCAAGGATGTGCCTTGTCTTTTGTGGAAGCCGGGGCGTGCCCCGGCGAAACGGCATTTGATAAATTCATCACAATTCTTTCTGTAAGTAATTAAAACCATTTGATAAAAGCACTCTTGACGGATTTTTGCCAATCGTACCTGCAAACTGGAACGGGGTTGCTTTCCCCGTGTCATCGGAAATGCCCTTTCTATTTTTAATTTATCAAGACGCGATTATAGAACGCGAACCCTAATTACGTTTATTTTGAGATTCGATGATCGGCGAAGACGGAAGCGGGAATTTTCGTTATTTTTTCTGACACTGAGCCTATCCTCGTATTTCTCTTTGCTTAATACGCTTAGTCCTCAAAATAATTCCAGAGAGATACGGGATTTTTCATCGAGTTTCATCTAGTTTTCACTAAGGTAGAGGGGCAAAACCCACTCTACTACGCTTGCATGACCCTAATAGACGGGTTTTGAATGAGTCACTCAATAAAAGTTACTGAAGGCGATCACAAAAAATGAGTACCACCCTGTATGACGCCGCAAAGTACGGCGACATTGAAGTCAAAAATCGGTTTGTTATGGCACCCATGACGCGCTCCCGTGCCGACATGGAGGGCGTTCAGCCCGACATCGCCGCCACCTATTATGCCCAACGTGCCACGGCAGAACTGATTGTGACAGAGGGTGTTGCGCCCTCCTAAATCGGGAAAGGATACCCGCGCATCCCCGGTCTCTACACGGCGGAACAGGCGAAGTCGTGGAGGAAAATTACGGACGCGGTTCACGAAAAAGACGGCGAAATCGTGGTGCAACTCATGCACACCGGGCGCATCGGACATCCTGACAACCTGAAGGGACAAACGCCCGTCTCCGCTTC
>JACMPS010000020.1 GCA_014377395.1 Chthonomonadaceae bacterium | reverse complement strand
GTTTTTAGAATGAGAGCAAGACAGTCGGAAGGGCGAATCACAAACGATTCGAGCAAGTATCAGAACAATGAATTGGCAAAAAATTCTCACCTATCAACGATTGAAAGCACTTGCAGGAAGCCGTTCCTATGAGGCGGGCATGGCCTATTTCGAGGCAGGAGCCGTCAGTGGGTTACTTGTCGGAGAGCAAACCCTTACCGGATGGGTGCAGGGCAGTGAGCGGTATCGCGTCAGGCTCGATTACAATCTTGAAACCAATACCGACGCCAATGCAAAAGAGGGGGAAGAACAATTTTCTGCGGATTGCACCTGCCCCTTTTCCCGTGAAGGCAATTTTTGCAAACATTGCGTCGCAATCGGGGTTGCTGTGTTAAAAGCGGATAAAGACTCTGAATCTTCCTCCCAACCCGTGAGTATCGGTTCCCTTAGGGCTTACCTTGAAGCCCGTTCCAAAGAGCAACTGATTGCCCTCTTGCTGGAACAGGTTTCCCGCGACGACGAACTGCAAAACCGTCTTCTTCTCGAAATTGCACAGTCGTCTCCCAACGGACCCGATCTCAGTATTTATCGCAAGTCCATTGACCGAGCGGTCAAGATTCACGGCTATCTGGATTACGGTGATGTCAGCGATTACGCCGACGGAATACAAGCCGTGATCGCCTCTCTAAAGGAGTTGTGCAAAAAGGGATTTGCCACCGAAACCCGTGAACTGACCGAATATGTTCTGCTTACCCTCAATGAAGAGATAAACAGCATTGATGACTCGAATGGGGAGGTAGGAGAGGGTTGGCAACACCTTCACCAATTGCATTTAGAGGCTACTTTGCAATCCCCCGGCGACCCCTTTGTTCTCGCCGATTGGCTTTACAAAGCCGAAATGGGTTCCGATTGGGACAACGAGATAGACGCCGAGGATTATTACCCTGCACTCGGCGAAAGGGGGAAAGAGCGTTTTCGGGAGATTGTGAGAACGGCATGGGCGGCTCTTCCCTCTCTCGGTCCCGGTGCTTCCGGCTCTTATGGCGGCAATCGCTATCGGCTTACAGGCTTGATGTGTTCTTTCGCGCAAGAAGACGGCGATTTTCAAGCTGAAATGGAAATCAATCAGCATGATCTGTCCTCGGCTTATCGATTTCTTGAGATCGCACAACTTTACAGAAGTGCCAATGACCCTGCTTCCGCCCTGGAATGGGCGGAGAAAGGCGTCGCGCAGTTTTCGGAAAAGCCCGACAGCCGACTTCTTGATTTCCTCGTGGAGCAGTATACGTTGGGCGCACGGTACGAAGACGCCTACGCCATTCTCTGGAACCGATTCGAGGCTGGGCCAAATTTTGACAACTACAGGTCTCTCCACAATTACGCGAAACCACGCAATGAATGGGAGGCGTGGCGAACACGGTGCTGGCAACGCTTGCGGGAGGCGGTGGCTCAGCGCAAACGCCCATCGCAAACCGGAGCCTACGGGTTTCATGGCACTGCTGATCATTCATTACTTGTCACGATTTTGCTCTGGGAAAAGCGTGACGAGGAAGCGTGGCTTGAAGCGGAAATGGGGGATTGTTCGCGTGAACTCTGGTTGAAACTTGCACAGATACGAGAGGAAAATCATCCGCAGGATGCCCTTCGCCTTTACCGGGAGGAGATTGACAGGCAACTGCAAGCGATCACTAATGGCGAATACAAGCAGCCGATGACTTATCTTATCAAAATACGCGATCTTCTGTTACGCACAGAGGAAGAAGACCGTTTTAAGACCTATATTTCAGCCTTACGCACGGAGTACAAGCGCAAACGCAATTTCATCAAGATACTGGATGAGAACCGTTTCCCCGTCTGAGAGAGCAAGACAATGAACAGACCGACGACGGCAAACTCCCCCTATTCGCATCGGCTCTGGCGTGTCCGGCTTTTTGAGGGGCCCCTTCTGGAAACAATCTCAGGGGAGGAGAAAAAGCATTTCCGATCTCAAAAAGTGGGCGCACTTCTGGCTTACCTGGCATTGCGGCTGGGACGTCGTTGTCCGCGTGAGGAACTGTTTTTCGCGATTTGGCCTGAAGTGGAAGACACTCAAATTGTTGCAAACCGATTGCGTGTTGCCCTTGCCTCCCTGCGCCGCCAGATGGAACCGCCCGGTACTCCCTTTGGAACGGTTCTCGATGTCTCCAACACGGGTTATATCCTTTTGCGGGAAGAAACCGTCTGGTGTGATGTCGTTGCCTTTGAGAGTGCGCTGAAACTCGGAAAGAAGGAAGAAGCCGCCCTTCTTATACGGGGGGTATTCCTGCCCGGTTTTTACGAGGATTGGGCGATCCTCGAACGTGAACGGCTTGAAACCTTGAGCGAAAAACTCACGGAAGTCATCGCTTCAGAAAGGGAACAGAGAGAACCCGTCAATCTTCCTTACAGGCACGAAGAAACTTCCACGATCTTCTATCCTCTGCCGCTTTATCTAACGCGATACTTCGGGCGTGAAGCCGAAAAACAACGACTTCTGGAGTTGCTTTGTAACAATCGTCTTGTAACGCTGACGGGTTCCGGTGGAATGGGCAAAACGCGGCTCGCAGTGGAAGCGGCACACGAGATGAAATCGCCTTCCGTGTTTGTCGCTCTCGCCGATGTCGTAGATGGCGAACACGTCACCGAAGCGATCTTGCGGACACTGGGAGTTTTACCCTCTGTAGATGCCGACCTGACCGAACAACTCATTGCAATTTTCAGGCGGCGTGAGCCTGTCGTACTGATCCTCGACAATGTGGAGCATCTTGTCATGGCGGTGGCGGAGATAGTACTGCGCCTTCTGGAAGCCGCTCCCGAACTGACAATTCTCGTCACCGGGAGAAGGGCACTGAACATCGTAGGCGAAACCGTATTCGCCTTAACCCCACTCCTCACACCCTTGCCCGAAACCCCCTACGACCACCTTGCAGAGTCGCCTTCCGTCGCTCTCTTTCTGGACAGGGCGCGTAATGCACGCCCGGATTTCGTTCTTTCCACTCGTTACGCCGACGCGATGAGGCAAATTTGCCGCCTGTTGGAAGGGGTTCCCCTTGCGCTGGAACTGGCGGCGGCGCGTGTCGTCATGCAGACTCCCTCGCAGATCGCCGAGGCAATGGAGTCGGGTTTGTTACGTCTCAAGTCGCAACAACACGGCTTTTCAGTGCGACATCGCTCCCTTCGCGCCTCCATTCAGGGCAGTTACGATCTGCTTCCCCCTAAACTTCAGACCTTCTTTGCCGAACTGTCAATCTTCGAGGGGGGGTGGACTCTGGAAGCCGCTCGCTTTGTAACGGATTGCCCGAGGACGGAAGAGTTTCTGGAAGACCTGATTCGGCGCTCCCTGCTGGTGATCGAGGAAGACAAACAGGCGGGAAAAATGCGTTGCACATTTCTGGAATCGATTCGTCAGTTTGCGGCGGAGTTGCTGACTTCCGAAGAGCAAGAAGCCCTCACCTCTCGCCATGCCGAATACTTTTTGACACTCGCTTCGGGGGTGACGGAAGACGACATTTACAGTTTGCTTCCCCTGGACTCAGAGCGAAAAAATCTGTTGGCGGCACTTGATACCGGAGGGGGAAACCCGAACGAGATTTTTCATACCGGGCTGATCGGTTCCCTTTACTACGGCTACATTCGGGGGCACAATCGGCTCTTTCTTCTTTGGGCGGAGCGTGCCGCCGTAATCCTTCCTACAATCTCCGACATTGAAGAGCGGGTTCGTCTCGGCATCGCACTCTACCTGATTTTCGGGTATGTGGGCAGAGCGGAACTCGTCGAAAAAATTGGAAGTGAGATGCAAGCGGATGCGGAAGCAAACGGCTTTGCAAAGGGCATCGTGTCCGCGAAATTGATCCTGAGCTATGCCGCAGTCCAGAAAGAGGACTACTTCACTGTATTGGCTCTCTCCCGTGAGGCATTGGCGAAATCAAGAGAGATACCGGATCGAACGATTTTGTATCGCACACTTCGCCTGACCTCGTGGCTTTGGATGGAAACCGCTCTTCACGAGACGGAAACGGAAAGCGAGATCGTCCGGGAAAGGTTGCTATTGAGCGAGTTACTCGCACGGGAATGTCTGGCGATCTTACCTGCGTCTTCGTCGCAACTCGCTTTTACTCACTCTACTCTTTCACAGATACTCGCGCACACAGAGAACGAAACCGAATCCTACAAATCTCTAAAATCCGCTCAAAGGACGGCGATTTCTCAGGGCATGGATGTCATGCTGATTTTTTGTCATCGCACGGAATGTCTGACCGCCATTGCACACGAGCACTTCGATTATGCGGCTCTGCTTTTTGGTGCCTATTTAGAGATACATGAGCGAACAGGCTACCATATGGCTCCAAACGCTCAGGCTGAGAGTGCCTACCACCTCTTGCTGAGTCGTCTGGGGCAGGAGAGATACGATCTGCTTACCAAAATTGGGCGACAGATACCACCACAAAAACTCGCTGAGTTCTCCCTCGATAATCTGCCCGTTTTCGATCTGGGCGGCACTCTTTTTCCCTCTGCTCTCCCCTGATTCTGAATCCATTTGCGCCCTGCAAAATTACCGTGATTTTTCACAAACCCCGTATTCGCTAATGCGTGGCTAATGCCTCTGTGTTACAGTCTTTTCTGCAAGCATCTTTAATCGAGAGGTTAAATCTTCGCCTCCGGTAAATTTCTTATGGAAAGGCACTCAATTCAATGCAATCAGTACAACGTTCACCCCGGTAAATGTGGCTTACAGGCTCTGTCATTCTGGCAGGTTTGCTTATTTCTCATACTGCGTCCGCGCAGTTCTCCACTTCCTCGATCTCAATTGTGGGGACAACCAATACATCGGGCTATGTCTATAGTCTCGATCAAAATTATGCTCCAGGTAATTCTCTTGTGACCGCCTCCACCAATCACAATTTTACCGGACTGGACGGACTAAACAACACGCGGACTCTGAATTTCAGTGGATCAGCAACTTCTCAATCGGATTACGGAAGTCTACACTCGTCCACCAGCGCGACGGTGACCAACTCCTATTATAATGCCAACAATCCCTCTTATTCCAACTCCGATGGAACCCTGAACAATTCCGATGGCTCTCCCGCTGGTCTTGCAACGCTGGGATTTGCGGGCTTCACCGACACCTTGCAGTATGGCGGTATTTTGCAGAGCGGGTACAAAGCCAGATACATTTTCCATGTGGATGGAACCAATACAGTGGTGG
>JACMPS010000228.1 GCA_014377395.1 Chthonomonadaceae bacterium | reverse complement strand
TTTTCTACTCAAACTCTGCTCTCTAAAGACGAGAGGGAAGCGAAGGTCAGGGCGAGAGCGAAACCAATGCGTCCCAAAGACGCTCGTTTTTTCTGCCGGGGGGTTTCAACCTCCGGGCTAATTTTGGAGCCACCGAACTTATTCGGGGAGACAAATCCTTACCATGTCAGCCGATAAAGCACAAATCCGTTTGCGGTGTAGAGTGCCTTTCCACGTCGTTTTGCCAATGCGATCAGGGCGGGCGTCTCAGTCTCCATGCGTTCTCGGCAATAATGGCTTTTCGCGCACCAATCCGGGAACTCGGTTTTGAGAACGAGAAGCGTCACGCCAACCCGACGTAAATCCGCCTCCAGCAAAGATTGAGGCGTGTAATGAATCGCGTCCTGCAACCAGAAATCGGGCCAGAGTGCCTGGGCGTGATAAAGCGCAATGTCGTGATCGTAATCCCCGATGAGAATCACCGTTTCCGGGGGGAAGTGTGCGTTCACGTACTGCGTCATCTCATAATCGTTGACGAGGGGACGCAAATAATCGGCACGAGAGATAAAGCCTGTATTCACCCTTGCGGAAGCGAGTAGATCGCTACGGTTTTTCTGAGTATACCCGAACCCCAGAAGACAAAAAACGATTGTAGCGGGAATAAGCAATCGCTTCTCCGATTTTCGGAGCGTGTAGGCGAGGCAGAGCATCACCGTTGGAATAATCGGCATGAAAAATCGGGGCAGAAAATAATTGGCAATGCAGATGCAAAACGTAAATACCCCTGCGACTGCAACCGGAACGCGCACGGGTGAACGCCGGGTACGCCACAGCGCAAAAAGACAGATCGCCAGTCCTGTCAATCCGATGACCATATGTACCTTGAACAAAATTTCCGGCGTCGGCAGTGAGTTCGGAGGCGTATTGCGAATCATGTGCGCTCGTTGGTAGCGCGTCCAGCCCTCCGCCGTCCACTCAATCCCGCCGAAAAGTTTGTGAAATGCCGGATAAATCGGGTTGCCCGTCAGCAAAAAAGTTTTCACAAACCACGCACTCACCACCGCAACCGCAATCCCCGCCCCGGACAAAATCCGTCTGAAAGTGGCACTGAATGGATAGAGGTCTTTGCCGATGAAATCTGCCATTGTCAGGGCAACGATCACCCACACGCCCGTCAGTTTCGTGGTTGCCGCAAGCCCCGCAAACACAAACGCAAGCAGCCGGAAGGCGATAGAAAGGGGTTCACCGTTGCCTTCTGAACTCTCCTTTTCCTGCGCCGATTTATGTGCTAAAGTCGAACGGTGAAGTGCAAAAATCGCCAGTGTGGTGAAGAGAGTTGTCCCCGTATCAATCATTCCCGTTCCCATTTGATTCCAGAACCCGACTGAGGAACTGCCGTCGTAAATCCAGAGAAGTGACACGGCAAAAATTCCGATCCATGCCCCACCGAGTTTGCGCCCGTAGAGTAGCATCGCCGCCAGCGTGAGAACCCCAAAAAGAAACGGAATCACGCCTATCGGGGACTCCGGATGAACACTGAGAAGCAATGCGTAGAGCATTTCGAGTGAAGAGGGCCAATTTGTCGGAGTAATTGTTGGAATGTAAACCCACCGCCCCGCCTCCAGAAGTCGCAGGGGAAGCGTGAGGTGGTAATCGAGTGCGTCGCCGTCGGAGACGGGACTGATTGCACGGAGCAGGATAAGCGCAAGTAAAGCGGAGAGCGCAATGACGAAAACACGCCGCCACCCTGTCACCTTCAGGATCACTGAAAAGCCCTGCTTTGCAACTTTCACGGCGTCCCGAATATCGGGGGCAAGCACAACAAAAAGCAGAAGCATCGTGCCGCGTATCACCCCCGGCGTCCCTACACGAAACGCAAACAGGAAAAAAGGCACGAATTGCAATGCGCCTAATCCAAGTACCGTTTCGAGCAACAAACGCTCAAAGGACGCAGACAGGGAGGACCGGAACAGGCGCAACAATCGCCCCCCTACCCCGGCGGAAAGCAACCACAGCCCAACTAATTCCGCGAGACCAAGCAGGGCAAGCGACATCGTTTCTCTTTTCTCGACTTTCGTTTTTGTCTTGGAGATAGTACCACGTCTCAATGAGGAGGGAGAGTGTTCTCTACAGATTAACACCGAACATAGGGATTAAAAGATCAGGATACGGAAAAACGAGTAACCCACCTTGACGCAAAGAAGAAAAATCAACCACCTATGCGTCTTGGAACAAAAAGAGACACTGAGACACGAAGGGAGAAGGGATGGAGTTGAGGGAATTTGCATCTGCTCCCCTCCCCCGGATTTTGGGGGAGGGTAATTGAACAAGATAGGGGTGGGGGCTTTTCTCTGTTTCTAACAAAGTGGAGGGTACGTAACGTGAGCGTATAAGAGGAAGAAAAAACGAACGCCGACTCCTTCCCTCCTTTGCCGGGAGGAGAAAGAACGAAATTCAAGTTATTTCGGTTCGCTTTTTGCACAGGGAAAAAGAGGTGGGAGATCGCAGGTGAGGCGGATTCAGGGTTTTTCCGGTATTTAGACGCGAAATGTGTGGGAGACTCGCAACAAAAATAAAGTATCTGCTATAATGATAGTCGTCGGCAAACGGTACCCCCGTCTGCCGCCGACTTCGGGCGTCATTCCAGAGGTAACTTCTTCTCCTCGCGCCGACTTTTACGCTTTTCGCGCAGGAAGTCGAGCAAGCGAGAACCGAAGTTCAGCAATGCCGCCGCAACCGAGAGAACCGCTTCCAACACGTTCATGCGTGACATAACGGAACCTCCTCATGTCCCGGAACCCAAGCCGCTTGGCTACTCGTACAGGACAGTACAGTGTACATTATTCCACCTTTTTTGTCAATCAAAACGACTTAAAAAGGCCGGTTTTCCGTGTGCGGCGTTTTTATCGCGCCAATTTTCGTATAAAAAATTCGTATCCTGAGCGAGAGCGCAACCCGCGCAAGTCAACTCGCCAATTTCCTGAAGACGAGAGGAATTACAACGGATGGCTAACACCACCATTGAACGCTCTACGGAGGGCGACATTCAGCATTCTGATCTGCTGGACGCTTACCGCTTGATGCTTCTCATTCGCCGCCTCGAAGAGTCGGTCTACAAAGCATTTCACGAAGCCAAAATTGGCGGCTACCTGCACCGCTATGACGGCATGGAAGCACTTGTTGCGGGAATTATCCCTCAACTCAATTTCCCCGGCGATTACGTTCTCAGCACCTACCGCGATCATGCTCACGCCCTAGCAGTCGGCACTCCCGCCCGCGAAATCATGGCGGAATTGATGGGACGTGCCACAGGTTGCGCGGCGGGTAAAGGCGGCTCCATGCACCTCACAGACCCGGAGCGCGGCTTTTTGGGTGGAGACGGAATCGTTGGTGGTCCCGTTCCGATCTCGCTCGGTGTCGGTTATGCCCTTAAATACCGCAAGCAAGGTGGCGTCTGCGTCTGCTACTTCGGTGATGGCGCGATGAATCAGGGCGGCGTTCACGAATCGCTCAACATGGTGGGTCTCTACAAAGTACCCGTCCTCTATGTCCTCGAAAACAATAAGTATGCGATGGGAACGAGTGTTGAGCGCTCGACCTCTCAACCCGATTTTGTCTTAAAAGCGAAAGCACACGGCATTGACGGCGAACTGGTGGATGGCATGGACGTTCTCAAAGTACGTGAAGCCGCTTCCCGCGCCCTCAAGCACATCCGCGAAACAGGAGAAGCCTACTTCCTTGAGATCACCTGTTATCGCTATGTAGGGCATGGCATCGGCGACGACAATACCAAAGCCTGGAAAACCTACCGTGACGAAAACGAAGTAGATGAGTGGAGACAGCGCGACCCTATCGCCAATCTCTATCGCTACCTTGAAGAGAACAACCTCATCACGCGAGAGCAATCCGACAAAATGGACGAGGAAATCAAAGCGGAAGTGGCGGAAGCCGTGCGCTTCGCCGACGAAAGCCCTGAACCTCCCCTTGACAGCCTCTACGAAAATGTATACTCGTAAAAAAGTGTTGAGTGTTGAGGATTAAGTGTTGAGTTTAACACTTGATCCTTAACCCTAACACTTTCTACTTAATTCCTTTGGAGCGTTTTAATGGCAACGATGCGATATCAACAAGCAATCCGTCTCGCAATGACCGAAGAGATGGAACGCGACCCCAACGTCTACATTTTAGGCGAAGAGGTAGGACAATACCAGGGGACTTACCGAGTCACCGAGGGAATGTTACAAAAGTTCGGACCCGAACGTGTGGTGGACACACCGATTAGCGAAATCGGAATTGCGGGCATGGCAACGGGTTCGGCAATGGTGGGCTTGCGCCCCGTTGCAGAATTTATGACCTGGTCTTTTGCGCTCGAAGCAATGGATCAACTCGTTAATCATGCCGCGAAAATCACCTATATGTCCGGGGGACGTATCCAATGCCCGGTTGTTTTCCGAGGTCCCGCAGGCGTGGGAACGCAACTTTCTGCACAACATTCGCAAAGTATGGAGTCGTGGTACGCACATACTCCCGGCTTTAAGGTGGTGATGCCCGCCTTTCCTGACGACGCGAAAGGTTTACTTAAAACAGCCATTCGTGAAAACAATCCCGTCATTTTTATGGAACACGCAGGACTGTACGGCGTACAGGGCGATGTCCCGGACGACACCGAATTTCTAGTTCCCTTCGGGCAAGCAAAAATTCGCCGTGAGGGAACACACTGTACCCTCGTTGCCTACTCACGCGGAGTTCACATCTGTCTGAAAGCGGCGGAAGCCCTCGCAAAAGAAGGGATCGAGTGCGAAGTCGTAGATTTGAGAACGCTGGTTCCACTTGATACAGAGACAATTCTAACATCGGTTCGCAAAACGCACCATGCCGTCGTGATGCACGAAGAATGGAAGAACGTTGGCTTTGGAGCCGAACTTTCCGCACGTATTCATGAGGGAGCCTTTGACGATCTTGATGCCCCTGTGGAACGTGTTGGCGGTGCAGACGTACCGATGCCTTACGCAAAAAATCTGGAACGCGCCGCAATCCCAACCGATGCGGATGTGATTGCCGCAGTCAAAAAAACATTAGCATGAAGAGTGTCGAGTGTTGAGGGTTAAGTATTGAGTAGAAAACGGCAAATCTCAACACTCGACACTTAATACTTAACCCTTCTCCAAAGGAGATATAATGGCAGAAATCCGTATGCCCAAGATGGGCGATGGAATGGAAGAGGGGACGATTAACGTCTGGCATAAAAAGGAAGGCGACATGGTGACTTCAGGCGAAGTCATCGCCGAAGTCGAGACAGACAAAGCCAACGTCGAGATTTCCGCCTATGAGACGGGAACCCTCTCTAAGATCGTGGTGGCTCAGGGGCAAACCGTACCTGTGGGAGAGGTGATCGCCATATTAGGAGATGCCGCCGTTACAAACGGTGGCAACGGCAAAAACGGCTCTCACGCTGTCTCCGATGCCAAACCCGTTTCGAGCGAAGGCGTTGCCGATTACAGTGCTGAGGAAGGCACAACCACTCCAGTTGTCCCTGAAAAGGCGGAGCCAACTCTGGTGAACGCTTCTGCGGGAACGCGAGTCTCAGGCGAAGAGGGTGAACGGGTTAAATCGTCTCCTCTGGCGCGTCGTATCGCTGAGGATTTAGGCGTTGATCTTGCGGCGATTTCCGGTACAGGTCCCAATGGACGAATCAAGGAAAGCGACGTTCGTGCGTTTGCGGACAAGGGCGTTGCCGCGCCTAAACTGCGTCCTGCCGTCGAGTCGGTTGTCTCAACGGTTTCCGCAAAGCCCGCAGTAGAGGTGGCACGAGCCGCCGCAGTCTCTCCGATGACGCCGATGCAACCCGTCGCGGCAGGAGAAGACATCAAGCCTACCAAGATGCGGGAGGCGATTGCACGGCGCACGGTTCTCTCTAAGACGACGATCCCCCATTTTTACGTCACGATGATTGTGGAAATGGATCGCGCCCTTGCGCTGCTAAAAGAGCTCAACGTAGATGCTACCGACGGAAAAATTACGGTCAATGACATTATCGTTAAGGCGTGTGCGGTTGCGCTCGGCAAATGCCCCGAAGTCAACTCAACTTGGACACCGGAAGGTATGATTCATCGCTACGCAGAGGCAAATATAGGTATTGCGGTAGGCATTGAGGACGGGCTAATTATTCCCGTTGTGCGTGATTGCCATACAAAGCCGCTCCGTACCATTTCCTCCGATGCAAAAGCCCTGATCGTCAAGGCAAAAAACAATCAACTCGTTCCCTCAGACTATAGTGGCGGCACGTTCACCGTCTCGAACCTCGGTATGATGGGCGCAGACGAGTTTATTGCGCTGATCAATCCACCTGAAGCCGCCATTCTTGCGGTAGGCGCGGCGGTGCGTGAGCCGGTAGTCGGTGCAAACGACGAAATCAAGATCAAAACTCGCATGAAGATCACACTTTCCGCCGATCACCGTCTTCTCGATGGCGTGTCCGGGGCGAAGTTTTTGCAAGAGGTCAAAAAGGGACTGGAAGCACCGTTCTCCCTTTTGAGTTAGTTCTCCCTAGAAAAATGTTCGCTGATTAAAAGTTTTCGCCGCAGAGCAATATGCTCTGCGGCGAAGTTTTTTGTTTTGTCAAAAGTATTCGCCAGACACGAGCAAATTCGAAGACGGCAGAATAAATGCCCTTCTGGCGGCTTCGCCAGTAGTCCTGCGGACATCGCTATAGCGTAATCAATTCTCTTGATGGCGAGAAAGACAGGCTTTTTCCACTCTTCCACAATCTAATCTTCTCACAACTTATCTCCGAATATGGAATGATCAAACAGGAGAACGGGTTTTGTAGCGGGTTGGGCAAAGGGGGAAGAGAGATGCCGGGATTTTTCGAGGGGATTATCGGAGGTGGAATTGCGTTCGGAACCGCGTTGGGGTGGACAAAACGAAGCCAAACCGAAAAAGAAAAGCAACAGTTGTTGCATCGGTTGGAAGAAGAACGGGTGGCATCTCGCACACTCTGGCTTTCCACGATTGAAGCCCTGACCAGTGCAATGGAGGCAAGTGACCCCTACCACGTCGGACATTTGCGGTGCGTCGGGCGATGCACCGCACGTCTTGCGAAATCGCTGGGATTGCCGCAGGAAGAAACAGACGCTCTCGCAGTTGCTTCTCTGCTCCATACCATCGGACGACTCGGCGTTCCCGATCAAATTCTTAACAAAGCCGACGCTCTTACTCCCGAAGAGCAGGAAAAATTGCGGGTTCACCCGGCGATTGGCGCACGGATTCTCGCTTCGATCCCGTTTCCGCTCGACGTGTTGCCTCTTGTGCGGCACCATGCGGAACATTGGGACGGAAGCGGCTACCCGGACGGTCTCAAAGGCACCGAAATTCCCCTTGGTGCGAGAGTGCTTTCCGTCGCCAACGCCTACAGTTCGCTTTTGCGCCCCCGCCCCTATCGTGAGGCTCAGTCTCCCACTAAAGCCCTTGCCGAAATCGAAGCGAGAAGCGGCACTCAATTTGACCCGGCGGTTGTGACGGCGTTTCGCACGGTTGCTTCTCAGATTCGGGAAGAACTCGAAGAGGGTGCGTTTGCGTCTCCTCTCAACGAAAAAGCGTCTTTTGCAACTCCCACCAATGCACGTGATGCCCTCTACGACATTGCCGCCGCTCAGCGTGAAACTCATGCCCTCCAGAAACTCGCCGGAGCCGTTTCCAATGCGGTTCACCATGAGGCGATTGCCGGAACCGTGATCGAGTGCGTCATGGAAGCGGTTTCGCCTTCCGCCTGTGCTCTCTTTTTGCCGGAAGAAGAAAACGGGGAGTATCTGCGAGCAATCTCGACAAAGGGAACCAATGCGCGTCACCTGCTCGGCTCACACGCCCGTATCGGGACTTACCTCACCGGGCGTGCCTACTCCCGCAACGAACCCGTGAACGCAACGTTTCACCCGGAAGACCTACATCTGCGCGATGTCAGCGAGACGTGGACTCCCTTCCGCTCGACGCTGATCTTGCCGCTTCATGGTGACGGCAAAACTTACGGTACGCTCAATCTTTATTCGGAGAAACCCGATGCATTTAGTCGGGACGCCCAACGCATTTTGCACGAGATCACAACGCAGGCGGCACGCGCCCTCTCCAACGCACAGCGTTACCATGACATTTCGGAGACGGCTTATACTGATGCACTGACCGGGCTGAAAAACGGGCGTTATTTGCGGGAGTTCATCGAAAAAGAGATCAATCTAGCATCACGCGAGGGGGTTGAAGTCGCGGTTCTAAACATGGATTTGGACAATTTCAAGCCGATCAATGACCGATTTGGACACGCACGAGGAGACCAAACCTTGCGTGAGGTGGCGGAGATTTTGCAACAGCACACCCGCAGTTACGATCTTGCGGCGCGATACGCCGGAGATGAATTTGTGGTGGTACTGAGTCACACAAGCCGGATTGCGGCGGAAGTAGTCGCGACAAAACTGAAAATGGCAGTCGAAAAACACGGCGAGAAATTGACGATGCGCGAACTCGGCTTCCCCAAACTCGGTGTTTCTATCGGGGTGGCTTTGTTTCCGCAAGACGGTGCCGACCTGCAAACGCTTCTCTGTCGCTCGGACGCCTCCATGTACGCCGACAAGCAGGTACGAAAGCAAGGCAAAGCGGCGTGAGAGGCAGGGATTAGGGATTAGGGATTAGGGATTAGTTTGAACTCATCGGGACTTGAGTGAGTTTGTCAAGACCTCTTTGAATCTTTCCGGTAAAAAGAACGTTTGTTTTACCCACAGATACGAATTGGGTGCCCGAAGGACACGGGGCGTACTCGCCTCTAGCGCGGAATTTATTCCTGCGCCAAATCTGTTGTAGAAAATGTGCTACGCCAGATGCGAAAAACGGAAACCATGAACTGGCCATGCAAGCGTGCTTGAGTTTATTCTCCCCTCTCCCCTAAGGAGAAGAGGGGAGGTTGAATCGCCAAACTTAGAGGTAAGGTCTGCCCTATTTGGAGGGAACGATGATCGGGGTATAGAAGGGGGCGGGGACCGACTCTTCGATGCGAACCGCATCTACCTTCACGAGATAAAAGCGAGACGTGGAGGTCTGGTTTAGCCATTGGATCACGCGCAGATGATCCGCTTTCGGGCGTTCTACGACCCACACCGCTAGTTTCGCATTGGACTTTGCGATTTCGGAAAGCAGTTTGCCCAGGCTGTCATTATGACTTTCTCCGAGTTGGCACTCGATTACCGCGTTCTGAGGTAGGGAAAGAGAACCGTCCGCATTTTCGGTGGCGGTGAGAGAAATCGCTTCGCCGAGCAAATCAAGGGAATTCTGAACCCATTCCGCAAAACTGGAAACGTCGTTGTGCCACACTTCGGAAAGGGTGACGCGGCGCAATCGTCCGAGATTGGTTCGGGTGCGGATCGTTTCTGAGATGACGGTTTCATGGAAGGGTAAGTCAGAGGACGGGGCGGGTGTTGCTGTTGCAACGGCGGTAGAGAGTTGAGACGGAGCGGACGAATTAGGAACGGTCCCATTTGTCTCGCTTTCGTTTTCTTGAAGAGGAGTCGGGGTTAGCACCGAGTCGAGCGAAAGGGTTGGAGCCGTCACCGATTCCATGGCACGTTTCCAGATTTCTTCTGCGGTCTGCCGAATTTCCGGGGTAGTATCGCGTACGGAGACCGCCGCAAAGCCGTCCAGAGTTTCGGTTTCAATAAGCGGGGTGGTTCCATTGGTAAGCATCATTTTGCCTCTCGATCTACAGGGGTGGCGATCTCTAACTAGATTCGATAAAGATTCGGTGAAATCATTTTTCTCCACGCAAAAGGAGGATTATCCGTTTCATTATCGGTAAATTAAGGGGGATTCCTCACCCCTTTTCTGGAGATTTTAATGAACCGCCTTAAAGTCAGCGACGACAAACGTTTTTTGCTCCAATCCGACGACACCCCTTTTTTCTATCTTGGTGATACGGCGTGGGAACTCTTTCATCGCCTGAACCGGGAAGAAGTGGATACCTTTCTGGAAACCCGCGCTTCACAGGGCTTTACCGTCATCCAGGCGGTTGCCCTTGCCGAGTTTGCCGGGTTGACCGTGCCGAATCCCTACGGACACCTCCCCCTCCATGATGCAGACCCAACTCAACCCAATGAAGACTACTTTCAGCACGTAGATTACGTGATTGATAGAGTCAACGCACTCGGAATGTTTATTGGATTATTACCAACCTGGGGCGACAAATACAACAAAAAATGGGGTGAAGGTCCTGAAGTGTTCACCCCGGAAAATGCCTACATCTTCGGAGAATGGATCGCAAAACGTTATGCGGAAAAAGACGTGATCTGGATTCTCGGCGGAGATCGCGAGTTGGAAACGGAACTTCACCATACCGTGATTCGGGAAATGGCAAAGGGGATAGGGGCGGGTGACGGCGGCACTCATTTGATTGCGTTTCACCCGCAGGGCGGACGCCATTCCTCCGAGTATTTCCAAGATGAAGCGTGGATTGACTTCAACATGATCCAGTCGGGGCATGGACGTGACACCGCAAATTACCGAATGATTGAAAAAGATTACGCGCTTCAGCCGACAAAGCCGTGCCTCGACGCAGAACCCGGCTACGAGGATCACCCTGCCGGCTTCAATCAGAAAAACGGCTATCTCATGGATTACGACACGCGGAAATCGCTTTACTGGAGCCTGTTTTCCGGTGCTTGCGGGCATACCTATGGCTGCCACTCGATCTGGCAGTTCTGGTCGGACACCCGCGAACCCGTGAATCGTCCTTTGCGCTACTGGTGGGCGGCAGTACAACTTCCCGGCGCATGGCAACAGCAATACGGAAAGCGGTTGATTCTCTCGCGCCCCGTGCTTTCCCGTATCCCTGATCAATCTCTAATCGTTTCGGACAACCCCGACGGAAGCGGTCACGCCGTCGCCACTCGTTGCAAAAACGGCAATTACGCCTTTGTTTACTCTCCGCAGGGCGATGTCTTCACCCTTGATACAACGAAACTATCCGGCGAAACGCTCAACGCGCACTGGTTTGATCCGCGCACAGGTCATACCGAGTTTGTAGGGCAGGTTTCACGCGCCGGGCATAAGGAGTTCACTCCACCGACTCAGGGGCTTTATCAGGATTGGGTACTGGTACTGGACGACTCGGCGGCGGGCTACCCTGCGCCTTGACAAAGAGTGCAGTCGGTTCCTTCTCGGCAAGACCTCTGGGGAATAAATAACTCATCTTCCTACCGGGGGCTGAAAAACCCCGGCAGGAAGATCGAAAATAAATCACAACAGACAAGCAAAGGAAAAAGCGGCACAAAGAAAATTTCTTTGTGCCGCTTTCAGAGACAAGACTTGATCTATTTTCTACTCGCCGTATTGAGGCGCAGTAGAGGTTTCGTCTTCCACGTAAACCTTCTCTTTGGTGATTGGTTCTGAGGTACGGGCGGCTTGTGGTACAGGGAGTTTGCTCAGGTTCAGGCGTCGTGCGCCATAGTAGTGCGCGAGATGATAGCCTGAGTCAATGCGAGAAATGATAACGCCTTTTCTGCGGGTAGCAGCGTGAACAAAGCGGTTCTCTCCAAGATAAATACCGACGTGCGAAAGTCCTCGTTTATAGGTATTCTGGAAGAAAACGAGATCGCCCGCTTGTAAGTCGGTCTTTTTGACGGCGACGCCCATGCGGTACTGCTGGGAGGCAACGCGGGGAAGATAAACGCCCCACTTCTGGCAGACCACCTGCACCAGACCGGAGCAATCAAAGCCCGTTTTTGCGGAGCGTCCACCGAAACGATAGGGAGAACCACGAAATGAGGAGGCGGTGCGTGCAATCACCTGACCTCGTGAGAGAGAACGGGATGCCGGGGTAGAAGCGGGTTGGGTCAGTGAAATTTCAGTGACGTGTGCGGCGTGTTTGCCGTCTTTTTTTTCTTCGGAGAGACCGGAGGTCACAACTCCACAAGTCAGTGTAGCCGCAAAGAGAGCGGAGAATAATCGTCTGATGATCAAAACGTAGGCGTATCCTTTCCGTGTGTTGCCAACCTTAAAATAAGGTTTCATCGAGTGAACCATCAGGGGCAATTCGCAAAAGGCAATTTTATTATGGCATAAAAAATTAAAAGTTGTAGAAAAGCGGAACCTCTTTGAGAAAACTCACGTCTCTCTAGGCTAGCCGGAGAAGTTGACGATAAGGAAAAAGAAACGCGGCAAACCGTTTGCCTACGGAAACTTGCTTGACAACAATCTCGTAGTTTGATATACTTCACACAAGTTTTTCTTTTTGTTTCTTTTAAGCGGAAACTGCGCTCGAAGTGCAATTTTCCTGAAGGGGTTTCTGTCTTGATCTATCGGCACACGTCGGGAAAAGGACATATGCGGGGACTGTCATGCGCTCCAAATGGGAAGGGAGAGCATAGTCCCCTGACGCCGGGGCTGAATTCGGGACAAGAGGGTAAAACCCGTCACCGTCAGCACCTTCATCATGTCTTGAAATGTCAAATCCACAGTCAAACTTACGTCTGTGGATTTAATACCCCGCTTTGCGCCTCAGTGCGTAGAGCGGGTTTTGTCTTTTATTTCGAGAATAATACTCGTGCGATTCGCCAGATAGAGGCGAAAAAAATAAAAGACGGAAAGTGAGAGGAGAAAGCCATGAGTCGGGAAGCCCTCGTACTGAACAGCGATTACGAACCCTTGAACGTCTGCAATGCACGTCGTGCGCTTGTCATGGTCTTTCTGGGCAAAGCCGATGTTCTTCATTCGGACGAAGAAATGATCGTTACGACCGGAAGCGGAGATTACGCGATGCCTTCCGTCGTCAAACTTCGCAGTCAGGTCAAGCGTCCCCTGCCGGAACTGAAGTTGACGCGGCGCACCGTCTTCGCTCGTGACAATTACACCTGTCAGTATTGCGGCACCACCACAAAGGAAATGACGATTGATCACGTCATTCCGAAGCGACACGGGGGCGGAGCCGCCTGGGACAATCTGGTTTGTTGTTGTAGGCGATGCAATATGAAGAAGAGCGACAAACTCGCGCACCAGGTAGGAATGAAGTTGATGCGCCCGCCACGTCGCCCTAAGTACACGCCCTATATCAGTCTGACGAAATATCTGAGCGGTCGCAAAAACGAGGTTTGGAAAGATTACTTGCCTACCTTTGCCGACATACCGGATTGAGTTCTCAGTCCACCTCCGTGGACTCAGTACAAAAGAGGAGAAACGCCCCTTGCAAGGGGCGTTTCTCCTCTTTTACAGAAATTAATGATGTCCCTGAATAAAAACCAAATCGAAGAAAAGAACTGAACATGAAAAGACCGGGGAACTTTGTGCTTTTTCTGGGGCTGATCGGAGCGGGTGCAATGGCGACCCTCTTTGCGAATCTCGCGATGAGTAAGCCGCAAACGGTGCGACTATGGGAAGGTGACGCTCCGGGCGCACTCGGAAAAGCGGAAGAAGACATTCCGACAATCACCGTGTATCGTCCCGGAAAGAACAACACGGGCGCGGCAGTCATCATTTGTCCCGGTGGAGGCTACGGAGTGCTGGCTCCCCATGAAGGCAAGCCTGTTGCGGAATGGCTGAACAAAATCGGCGTGACGGGCATTGTCCTCAAATACCGAATTGCGCCGAAGTATCACCACCCTGCCCCGCTCACCGATGTTCTCCGTGCGGTTCGTTTTACTCGCGCTCACGCAAAAGAATGGAAACTCGACCCGGAACGTATCGGCGTCATTGGCTTTTCGGCGGGAGGACACCTTGCCTCAACCGCTTCCACGCACTTCGATGAGGGCGACAAAAACGCACTCGATCCTGTTGAGCAGATTTCAAGTCGCCCTACGCTTTCGATCCTTATCTACCCGGTGATAACGTTCACGGAACCCTTTTTACATCATGGCTCCCGCAACAACCTCATTGGCGAACCCTCCGACAAACCTGCTTTTACAGAGCTCACCACCTCTCTTTCAAGCGAACAGCAAGTGACCGGAAACACGTCGCCTGCCTTTCTGGTTCATGGAGCCAACGACACGGTGGTTCCCTGCGAAAACGTATTACTCTATGCCGATGCCCTCCGCAAGCATCATGTTCCTGTTGAACTGCACCTCTATGAAAACCTGCCGCACGGCATAGGAATCGGGAATAAAAATTTACCTTCCGGCACATGGACAACCCGTTGCGAAGAGTGGCTACAGGCACGGGGATTTCTTACCCCAAAATAGCCGTATCGAATGATAACCGCCCTTTCTTTGATGCGTCTAAAAAACAATTGCGTTCATCTAGCGGGGTAACGAAAGACGGATTTCGGAAATAGCCCTTTATTGTTTGGATAGGGTGAGAGGAAAAGGCAGACATTGCTCACACAAATCTCCGACCATGACTTAGTCGCTCGCGCACAACGGGGCGATAGAGAAGCCTTTGGACATATTTATGACCGTTACGAGCGGGCAGTCTATCGGTACGCCTATCATATGCTGGGAGACCCGGAGGAAGCGGACGACATCAAACAGGATGCGTTTGTCAAGGCGCACCGCACTCTTCCCGGCTTTCGAGGCGATTGTAGCCTGCTGACGTGGCTCTTAAAGGTGACGGGAAATCTCTGTCGTGACAAGATGAAATCGCGCTCACGACGAGGAGAAGTCGAGCTCGCCCCGGAAATGGAAGCGACACTTTACGATCATTCTCCTTATGGCTCCGACCCCGCACAACAGTTGCAACGCAAATTTTTGCAGGGGGCTGTTCACCGCGTGTTAGGCGGATTGCCTCAACCACAGCGCGAACTGATCGTCCTACGCGACATTGAGGGGCTGAGTTATCAGGAAATAGCCGATGTGCTCGCTTGCTCGGTGGCAAGTGTCAAACTCAGACTTTTTCGCGCACGGCGCAGTTTCAGGGAACGTATGGAATCTCTGCTCAAGGCTAACTAGATTCTAGAGGGCAAGAGGGTGAAATTTATCACGATGAACTTTTTAAGACGAAATTTCGGACAAAATTGCAGAGCGGTAGAAGCTGATCTCTGGGACTACGCAGAGGGTCGGCTCTCCGAAGACAAATTGGAGCGTGTTGAAAAGCACCTTCTCCTTTGTACGCCCTGTCGCCTTGAGACCGAAGGATTTGCACAGGCACAAGCCGCTCTGATTGAAGTCGGGCAGGAGATGATTCCTGCTCCGCGCACAGGCTGGCACGAATTGGAGCGTAGGCTTGACTTGGAACCATCTTCCGGCATCACTTATCTTGAGGAGACGCCCCACCGTTCGCCTGGTCGCTCATTGCTCGGTGTTCTTGCTCCGGTTTCAAGCGTGGCAACCCTTTTCATGGTCGGTATTTTGTTTTATCAGAATCAAAATATCCAGCAGAAGTTGACGCAACCCGCTTCGACGGATACTTTTGCTATGGATCGTCACGGAAACGAAAAGCGAAATCCTGAGATAGCGAAGACTGATCTGACTCAAGCCCACTCCGAAGAGACTCTCGAAAACCTTTTCGACACAGGCGCAAAAACACTTCAGAGGGTAAAATTTTATACTGAGACACCCGGAACTAATTCTGTTGTTCAAGAGCCTGCTATTCGCCGCAAGCGACAAACCGTTTCGCCTTCTCAGGTAACAAAGGCGAAGTCGGAGACTACAGGCATAATCTCCGCACACCGAAAACTGCAGGTCGAAAAGAAGTCAGTTTCCACAGCACAAGAGTTTAAGTTTCACGCTCAAAAGCCAACTTCTGCGGAACACACCGAAGTTCCCGTCTTAAAGCGTGGTTATGTTTCCAACGAACTGGTCCCTGTTTCCAATGACGATACCTACTAAATCCGTGTGGCTTTGCGCCCTTGTTCTCTGCTTTTCTGCACCGCCGACAAGGGCGCAGTCCCCTGCTCCTCCGCCACCTACCGCCGACTCGGACGCACCTAATCTTCTCTCTCAACTCGACTCGGCACTGACTGATCTGTTCAGAAAAGTACGCGGAAACATCGTGACTCTGGAAGGCGTTTTCGCTCCGGACATCAACTCGCCTTTTATTCGTAGTTCGCTTCCCTTTGATCTCCTTGAGCGCATCCCTGACCTCTCAAACCCTCAATTCAACGGTGGGACAACTTTGCGGGTCAGTGGAAGCGGGTTTGTGATGAAGGGAGGCTTTGTGGTCTCAACGGCGGAAGTCGCGGCGCAAATGCGTGACCCTATGGTGACAATGGTGGACGGCAGACGCGCAAAAGCGGTTTTGATCAAGCATGATCTCGCTTCCAATGTCGCGGTCTTTCGTGTGGAGGGAATGTCGCCCGAACTGGGCGTCACGTGGGGTGCTTCGGATAGGGTATCCTCAGGAAGTCTTGCGATTACGATTGGCAATCAGGCAGGGTATGCTCATTCCGCGTCGCTCGGCATGGTCAGCGGAACCGGACGTATGGGGAAGTCGGGAGAATTGCGCTATCCGAACTTGATTCAATTCCAGGGAACTATCGGCACGGGAAATAGCGGCGGGCCCCTGTTCAACGCAAGGGGTGAGTTGATCGGAATGATTGTCGGCACTCCTGCCTCCGCTTCACGCTCCAATCGTCAGGCCGTTGATTCGCAGGGAATCCGCATTGAGCTAGAGGCTTCCGAAGCCCCTCTGTCGAATTTATCGAGTGTTGGCTTTGCCATTCCCTCCAACGAGGTGAGGGCGATTGCAGAACTACTGCGTGACGGGAAAACACCTCATGCAAAGGCGGGTTGGATCGGACTGTCGGTAGAGTTTGGAGGCGGCATGGACAGCAAAGCGGTTCCGGCGGCGATTCGTGCCATTTTCGCAGGCTCCGCTGCAGAGCGTTCCGGCTTGAAGGTTGGCGACGTCGTGAAGGAGATAGACGGGAAAGTCCTTGAATCGCCCCGTGAGATACGAGGGATTTTAAGCAGAAGTCACGCCGGGGAACCAATGAAGTTTAGGGTTCAGCGAGGTAGCGATCTGCTCTTTTTCACGGTAATCCCCGATCCACGCCCTGATGAGGACACCATTCGCAAGATGAGACGCCGCGACAAACCGACGAAAACAGGCACAGCCGAGTGTGTTCCTACCCTTGTGGGATAATTTTAGCCGGAGAGATCAGAAGGGAAAAGCCATGATGATTCAATTTCACCTGTGCCGGATTGTCGTCTGCCTTGGTGCTTTGGGTATCGGGACAGGATCTCTTTCGCCTGTCTCTGCGCTTTCGCAAGAAACCAAATTCATCACCGAATATCGCCTTGACCGCGAGACGGTTGATGTTCCCTTCGAATATGTAAATCACCTTATTTTGATTAAGGCGCAGATCAATGACCGCAAAGATTTAACCTTTATTTTTGATACTGGGGCAAGTACGTTGGTGCTGGAGAAGTCGCTCGGTATTACAGGAACCCACATCGCAGACACGCAATTTCGAGAAGCGGAAGGGATGACAAAAGCGGAAGCAGTCTGGATAGATCGGGTTTCAATGGGGGCAGTGGGGAGTACGGCGCAAGTACGTAATGTCTCCACGTTGCTGACTGACCTGGCACAAATGAGCAAAATTCTCGAACGACCTCTAGGCGGAATTATCGGGATGACGTGCATGGCGGGTTATACCGTCGAGATTGATTACGAGAAAAAGCGGCTCCGCTTTCTGCCCTCCCGCCTTTACACGGTCACCACGCGCAAGCCGGATAACAAAAGCACCTTTCTTTTCGATCTCAAGCCTGTCGGTGACAAAGATAAAATCTCAACGCACACTGTCACCGGATTTCTGCACCCGGAGTACGATCAGGAATTTCTGGTGGACTCAGGATACGCAGGCTACCTCACGATTGGAGGGATAGCCGCACAAACCGCCGGGATTCTCAAGACGACCACGCCGCGCATTTCCTCGTTTGCTTATTCGGTTTCCCGCAAATTTCAAACGCTAAAAATTCGCACTCCCTTTCTCAAAGTCGGTGAACTGGACCTAAAGGGCAAGATCATTTCGATAGATTATCGTAATAATGATGCATTCGGGCAGTTCGGGATTATGGGCAATCGGCTTTTGCAGAATTTTCGGGTGACACTTGATTTTCAGCGCAAGAAACTCTGGTTGGAACGCACCGTCGAAAAAGAGAAAGAGGAGCAGGACGAAGCGGAGCATCTTTCACTCGGCATCACCATTCGTACGGACGGAACAACAGTTGTTCTGGAAACGGTTCCGCCCAATTCACCTGCCAGCAAACTCGGCTTGCGCCCCGGCGACCGACTTCTTGCGATTGACGGCGTGACGCTTGATCGTCTGACTACGCCACAGATCGCAAATCTTCTCGCCAACCCCAAAAAAGAAACTCGCCTTCGCTGTGTTGACAAGTTCGGAACGGAGCATGAGGCGACGGTTCCGGCTTCCAGCCCGTTGGATTGGTGAACTTGCTAAGCGAAAACTTTCATGCAAAGAAAAGTGGTTTCAGTGCCACTCGCATACGTTCTACTTCATCGGCATTGTGCTTTAGCAGTTCATGGTTCCAGAGATTGAACGCATTGTCGCGACATTCTTTTGCAAGTGCGGTTCCTATCACTTCATACGAAAACCCTATTCCGCTTTTCAACTTCTCCGGCTCCGACCAAACACCGATCACAAAGACCCTGTCTTTAAGTTCGTCAGGAATGTTTTTTTGTAGGGTTTCCAGACGGGCTTTTTGTTCATCGAAATCAATCAGCAAAATCATGTATCGCAGTGGAAATCGGTTCATGGAGGCGATATGAGTTTCGCCGAACTCTTCAACGACTTTTCCCCAGCCCCCCGGAAAACCTAGCACTTGAAACTGCCTTGCTCGTGAAGCCCCCTCCGGCGAAAATCCATTTGCAATGCCCAGCAAAAATCTGTTTGCAAGATCACGGTTAGCCTTGTCCTCCGGCAACAAAAGTAGATGCGGTTTGTATTGATCTGCACTCACAAGGACAGATCCCCCCGGATCATGGCTTCCCCTAAATCTCCCTTGATTTCCAGTTCACTTGCAGTGCGGATAAACGGTGGCTCCAGATGACTGCGGCGTTGCAAAATCAAAATTGCTTCGTCGGGAAACTGTTGCATTACCTGGTGGTTATGAGAAGTGATGAGCAATTGTCCGCCTGACAAGAAGGCACTACGAAGAGCCATGATAAAATAACCGATTTCAGAGAGTGAGAGATAGTTGTCCGGCTCGTCCCAAAAGCAAAAAAGCGTCTTGTCGGCTTCATGCGCCGCGAGGACAACTGCACAGATAAAAAAGCATTTTTCACCGTCCGAAAGATCGCCAAAAGGAAGACTTAGTGTCCTTTGCTCACTCTGAAATTGCACTGTCAAATTCCGAAAATTTGAACCTATCGCCAGATTTTGCACATCCTTAAAGTCGGGCATGACCACTTTCAGATACCCGGCGATGCGGGCGTAAGACGCAGGGTACTGAGCAAGCAATCCCGTAAACCACTCGCTGAAGTCAAGCAGTTCGCGCTCAGGCAGAAGCGTTTGATCCTCGGAGTATCCCATAATCAGGCTGGGAAGAGGATTCAAGATTAGCATTTTCGCAAGCCAGTCTCTGAAGATAAAGAGGGGATCCTCATTCGACTGTGCCTGCATGATTGGAAGAGCCACCAGATGCGGGTCAACCGAAAATTCCGCTTTCACATTTTCCGTAGTTCTGTAGAGACTGATCTGGGCATCTTCACGCGCATATACGATGCTCTCACCAGCCACCAGTTTTTCTTCGATAACACGCAGTTCCTTGGATCCTTCAAGTAACTCAAATGCAAGACTATACTGGTAGAGTTTGCCCTCGATTTTTGCTTCAATTTCGAAGCGCGAAGGTGAATCAGATCGTCCTCGTGCAAGATCGGAGGGCTTTACCAGTTGTCTTACCCGATTTGTTCCTCGTGCAATTTTCTGTAGAACTTCCAGAGCAACCCCGACAGTAGACTTTCCGGACCCATTCTTGCCAATTAAAAGCGAGGAAGGTTTTCCGGCAATCGGGAGCTCGAAATTCTCCAGACATCGAAAATTATGGATATAAAAGCGTTGAATCATGGTGTCATTGTACCGTATCTTTTTTGATGCACTCTCATTTGATCAATAATCTCATTAGCAAAAAACCCATAGCGAAAAAAATCGGGACGTCCCTCAATTGAGAGGCGTCCCGATTTTCGGCACTTTATTTCTTTATCTCCCTACGAATTAAGTGCGCTTAAAGTACGTGAGGGGAGCGCGATCATTGCGTCCCCGCCCTTTTGGAGCGATGTCGGCGAGATGCAATGCCGTCGCATAAACGTCGCCATGATTGGGCAGGTGTGATTGTTTGCTTTGTGTGGCACCCGGCTTTAAATCTCCGGTGACGGCATTGTAGGCGGGATCGAGCGAACCGTCGGGCATCAAAGGAATGGGAAGCAACGTTTTCTCACCGACAGAGCCGACTTGAAAATTCCCCCGCGTTTTCCCTCCGAGAAATGCCGCCGAAGTCACGCGCCAATGCTGAGAAATATCCTGCCCGTCGATCTGCTTTTGCTTGTCCTCATCCGAAATTTTCATGGCTCGAATAGCGTCTACGTCACCTTTGATCGTGCGTCCGAACTCGGAAGTCAGCACAATTGTCGTGAGATCATAAAGACTTTTCCCCGTGTTTTTATAGGGCGTTTCTTTCAGCAGTTTGACGAGGGCTTTCAACGGTTTCCATAGTTGTTCATTCATGCTTGCCGTCTGGTCGGGTTGCCCGTGCGGGGTTCGCTCTTTGCCGCGCCACAGGCTTTTTCGGTCGGCATGGCTGTCGAACTCACGGATGTTGCGCGTCTCGATAAAAAATGCACAGGAAAGCCCTGCCCGCATCATTTCGTAGGTCATCATTGCCTGAACATTCGTTGCGGGAGAGAATTTCGTGCGCGCTTTATTGCCATTGATCGAAGAATAAGTAATCAGTTCGTCGGCGGGCTTAATATCGAACTTTGCTCTCAGTTCCGGGTCAGAGAAAAGGCGTGTCAGCATCGTGCGATCCAGATTTCTGCCCGCGTTCGCCAGATTGTCGTAAACACTGGAAGCGGAATGAAATGATTTCGCGACTTCAAGATTGGCGTCTTTCATCAGAGAGGGCGTTAAATTATCGAGGAATTTTTCGATCTGCCGATTGACGGTATCGCTTGAAGTGGCTTGCATCCGGTTCAGAAAACTCTTCATCGTTGCGGGGGTTCCGGCATAAATCGTGTGAGCGTGTGCGGGGCCCAGATTAGAGTAGTAGCCTTTGCGCCCGGTGTACTGCTGTTCATTGAGTTCGCCGTCGGAAAGCCAGTAGTGCCACGAAAGGTGCGGCAAGATGTAGGGTTGCCCGTAAACCTCGGAGAAAGCCTGCATATAAGAGCGTTCGTCGTCTTCGCGATCCGCCTGCAACTGCAAATTGTAAGACCCCATATGAACTTTAAGGCGTTCACCGGAGTGGAATTCGCCTGTGTCCATAGAACTCAGTACCGCCATTTCGGGCAGAAGTTCTTTGCCGTTTTCCGCAAGATAGCCGTAGCGAATGTTGCCGTGCTTGTAGATTCCGTACCCCGGTTCACCAAACTTGAGAACGCGGTACGTTTCATCACTCAGTTTTTCGGGAGGGAGGCGGTGCAAAACATTATTGGGCGTGATCACCGGGGAAAACATATCGTAGCTTTCCCACCCGCCTTCGATGTACCACGTAATCATGAAATGCGGTTCATGTTCTTCGGTGACGGCTTTTGCGATTTTCGCCGCTTTCGTGTTTTGCGGCATTCCGTAGGCATTGAAGTAGGAGAAGAGGTCAAGGGCGGAAACAGTTACCGCAGTTGTTGCGCCCTTACGGAGTAGGTCACGGCGAGTGAGGTGATCTGCGTTGCCGGGGTGCGCCTGAGTCATCGGACGCAATTCTTCTCTATCGTCAATCCGGCAAGTCAAAGGCTGAAAGCGGCTCATCGGCATTTTCCTATCGGAGGCGGGGTCTACTTATCATTCGGCTTACTTCAATGAGACAACATAAACGTAAATTTGTCACAAGGGATATTTAGCGACGCGCTCCCGCCGCCTTCAGCAATTGAATCATTCGAGTGTCATGATTCTCCTGCGCTTGCTTTAAGGCAGTCGAGCCGTCTTCCCAGGTTGCTTCCGGCGAGGCACCGCGCCGTAGATATTCCTGCGCTTCCGCATAATTTCCGCTTCTTGCGGCACCCCATAGCCCTTCGTCTACACTGATTCGCCAGATAGTCTGACAAGCGAAAGCCAGAAAAAGGGTAAGGGCAAGATTGATCCAGAGCAACCGAAAGCAATTTGGAAGGCGATGCCAGAGGGCATAGAGAAGAAAAGGAAAACTGAAAAGGAGTGCCAGCCCCGTTAATCCCGCCACAATAAAAATGCCGAAATCCATGACTGACACTCACTTTTCTGTTGTTTTAAGGGAAGAGCGAAAAACGCTCAGGCGTGAGGGAAAATGTCCTCGGTAACATCATCCACCCATGTAATCTTCGCATCGAGAATTCCGTCTCCGATAAGAACGCGCAGGGCTTTGACGCCATTGAGTTCATTACTGGTGCCGTCGGACTTCAAGCCGAGATTGATAAACGCTCCCTCAAGCGAGTTGGGCTGAGTTGTCGTGATCGAAAGGCGACGTCCCAGCGCAATCACCTCGAAGGTACAAGGGAAAAGTTCGCTTCTGTCCTGGGCGTTGCCCCCCGTGACCGAGGTAACATTGCGGGACAAAGTGCCGCGTACCACCCCGTTGGGAAGCATATCGCTGGGTCCCTCCAGTGAAGCGGACAAACTATCCATTTCAACCTGAGAGACGTACTTGTCATTCAAAAAGACGTGGAACTCCAATGGCGTAACGCCTGTGACGATCACCTGAACAAGTCCGCCGCCCTGAATTTTAGCGACATCGGAGGCGGGAGGAGGCGTCGAAGGGTTGAACTTTGCGGGTTCCGTGGGTTTACCAAACATGGATAGAAACTCCTGAAGGGGGAATAGGTGTTAGGGAGTAGGGATTAGGTAAATGCAAGGATACTCACTCAAAGGCACAAAGCAAATCACTCGCAAAAATTGTGCCTTATTTCTAATCCCTACTTCCTGTTACCTAACCCCTACTTTTTAGCCGTTATGGGTGGTGTAGCGAACTTTCCTACTGCCCCCGAAGCCGCCGAAGAAGAGTCGGCTGAGGAACCAGACACCGAAGATCATCAGGAAAACCCCGAAGAAAAATCGGATAAAGCTGAATCCGCCAGGGTAGATCATCCCGTTATCATAGTAGGGAGGCGACACATAAAATGCTGGGTGAAAGGGCATCCAGTGCCAGGGGCTATAGCCATAGCCCAGACTGTAGCCACCCCAGAACCCGCCGCCGTAGCCATAAACCGGGTAGGAACTGCCGCCATAGACAAAGGTGTTACCGCCCCGATTGTAAGAGCCGCCACTCAGCGAGGTAGAGCGAGAAATTCCTGCGGAACCGAAACCGCCGCTTCGCCCTCCGCCGAAGGAACCACTACTCGACCCGGTGGAGGAGCGTGAGCCTCCGAAAGAACCGGAAGAACTCGATCCCCCCGTGCTTGTGGAACCACGAGAGCCGCCGAAACTGCCCCCTCCGCTTCCGAAGGAACCACCGCAACCGCGTCCGCCGCCAAAACTTCCGCCGCCCCCAAAACTGCGTCCACCCCCGAAGGAACCGCCGCCAAAACTACGCCCACCGCCGCCGCGTTGTGCCATAGATGCCGTGTCACCGAAGACGAGCAGTAAAGAGAGCATCGCGACTAAGCCACCCTGTACAATTCGCTTCAGACCCGTTTTGTGTTGTGTTTGTTTCATTCTTTCAAGTCTCCAGAGAAAACATTCCCGGAACGTTTTCCTCTCAGTGCAAATCTTTCTCATTCGATCATCTTGCGTCAAGGTTGTGTATGTATCAATTCCGCCTGCAATCTCGCTTAAATGATGTTGAAGGTTGCAACCTCATCCCGTGAAAACCAGTGATTTTTGTAAAGTGTCAGGTAGGCTTTCACCACGTTGTCTACCGCATTTATATCTACGTAAACATCCATCACGTCGTTTGTCACATCTTGCCCGTCATAAATGATTCGGGTGAACTCAAAAGCGAAACCGGGATGCGTATTTTCCATAATCAGTTGGTGACCGGGGAAATTCATTTCGAGGCGTCCCGGAAAGATTCCGAACTCCTCATCTGCGTTATCCTGTGGACGCACAATCGCCGTGATTTCGCCACCGAGATTGACGCCGCCCCTTGCAGGATTTCCGTATTCGTCACGACCCGCCGCCAGTTCGATAAAGAGTTGCGCCGCCGCAAATTCCGCGCCGTTGTTGAAGAGCGTCGTGGATTCCCAGTCGCCGCCCGTTGTAAAAACCATTTCATTCATCATGGGTTATCGTCTCCGTCCGCCGCCAAAACTGCTTCCGCCCGAACTCCTTGAACCACCAGAACTGCGTCCCCCGCCAAAACTTCCGCCGCTCCCGCCGTAACTTCGAGTTCCGCCGAAAGAGCCACCGGAGCGTTGCCCGGAGCCGCCGCTACTGCCGCCGTAGCTTTGTCCACCAGAGCCTCCAAAGGAGGAGTTGCCGCGTGGTGTCGTTGTTGTGCCGCCCCCATAAGAGCGAGTGCCGCCGCTTCCAAAACTGCCCGTGCCACCGGAGCGTTGCCCGGAGCCAAAGCCCGTTCCGCCCTTATAACCGTAGGTTCTGCCGGAGCCGAAAGAGCCTGTGCCGCCACTTGTGCGCGTCGAGCCACCGCTGTAGGAGCCGGAAGTTCGCCGTGAGCCGCTTGACCCATTTCCAAAGGAACCCGTGCCACGCGATGCCGTGTTGTAGTTTCGGTAGACAACGCGATTGTTGATATAACCGCCGCGTGAGGTGTAGTAGTTGGTGTACGACGCATAACTGGGGTAGATACCGCCGCCTATATGGACGGAGAAACCGGGCATCCACGCCATCGTGAGACCGGGGCGATACCCCCACATTCCGCCGTAATATGCCATGCCGGGATACCAGCCCATTGAAGAGTAGGCTCCCCATGACGGGGCAAGCCCTACATACATCGGCTGAGAGTAGGCGAAATCGTTGGGGATCGGATACCAGCGTGCGCCCTGTGCCGCCGCGTTCTCCAGTGAGCCACCGGGTTGCAGGTAGAGTGTCGGCGCACCGTTCTCAACTGCGAAAAAGGACTGATCGTTGGTGCGTCCAAAGCGCATCACGTACAGATTTTGGTTCTCAAAAGGAACGACAATTGTTCCCTGATTTGTGAAAATCTGATAGCCACCCTGATCGAAAGTCGCCCTCATCACGGGAACACGTTGTCCCTGTGGCACGTCGCGCCAATTGTAGACATCGCCGCCCGCTTGAGCCGTCCCGCCGGGGTTCATACCACCCGACCCCATGTCTCCGACCGGGGGAGCCGATTGCGTTTGTTGCATTGGCGGAGCCATTGGTGCAGTTTGAGGTCCCGGAGAACCACACCCGGTCAGGGGCAGACCTCCGATCAGTGCGGCAAGGGTAAACCTTAGTTTTTGTGGGGTCATGTTACTCTCTGTGGTGAGACAATTTATTTCTGTCCGTGCCGAACTTAGTTTTGCATCGGATGCCGGTTGAGTCCTCACAAATAGAATACGGAAGGAAATCAAAGGCGCATTCACGAAATATACGCTATTGAATTGTGAACTATTTCACAGTCAGGAGCCGTTTTTGCGATGAAATTTTCTCGTCCCCTCTTCTTCACTCTGATTTCACTTGCGGTGAGTGCGGTTGCCACTGTACCCTTTATTGAGTTACGTCTCGGCAAGCAGCCGGACAACTCATTTTTGGTCTCGTCAGGTCAAAGAATTGAGGCGGGTGCCATCGCTTTTGACGGACGCCCGGTAGACCTCGCTTTGCATCCTACAAAAGAGATTGTTGCCGTTCTCGGACAGGATCGGGTTTTTCTTGCCGACACACAAGGCGTTCTCGATGGGACAAACGTTCCCCTCGGTAGCGGCGCGGCATTCCACGGGCTAGTCTGGTCTCTTGACGGTTCCACTCTCTACGCAAGCACAGCGGGCGGGTATGTCCTTACTATTCGCTATCGGGACGGCAAACTCCTTGCGGGTGAACGAATTATGCTTAAAAAATCGGAAGATAAACGTGACTCGCGTCCCGGCGGAATGTGCCTGACCCGTGACGGCAAAACCCTGTTTGTGGCGGATATGGACAGAAACTGCGTCACAGAGATTGCACTCGGTACAAAAGAAAACAAAAGCGAGATCGTGCGGGATTTCCCGGTACAGAATTTGCCCTATACCGTCAAACTTTCTTTTGATGAGAAGACACTCGTGGTGACGAACTGGGGTGGACGCTTTGCAAAGAAAAACGCAAAAGGCGAAGAGGTAGAAGAAACAGCCCCCTCTCTTACTGCCGCGCTTGTGGTGAAGCCCAACCATGCAAACGCAAGCGGAACCGTGAGTTTTATCGAGCGAGCCACAGGAGCCACGACGCATCTGGAAGTCGGGAGGCATCCCACTGACCTGCTCATCGAAAACAAAACCGCCTTTGTCGCCAACTCAGCCAGCGATACGATTTCTGTTCTTGATGTCGAACGACATACGCTAAAAAGGACGATTTCCGTTCATCCTGACCGTTCAGTTCTTCCTCAGAACCCGCTTCAACGCTTCGGCAGTATTCCTACGGCACTCGCAAGATACGGCAATGCGCTTCTGGTGACGCATGGCGGCGACAACGCCCTGAGCGAAATTGCCCTTGATGACGATGCTGACTCCCCTCTGACCTTTCGCCCTGTTGGATACTTTCCGATAGCGGTTGCCCTCGCGCACGACGGCAAAACGGCGTTTGTCCTCAATACAAAAGGCAATGGCTCTGTCCGAAATACCGTCAACGGCAAGCCGGGAAACGCACACGATTTCCAGGGATCGCTCTCTATCGTTGACCTGAAGAGCGATCCTGTTAAGGCGACAGAGAGGGTAATCGCGAACAATCACTGGAGGCAGGAGGTTTCACAACTCAAGCCCGATCTTGCCGTTTACAAGGGGAAAATAAAGCACGTTCTCTACATTATCAAGGAAAATCGAACGTATGATGAGGTTTTCGGGGATATGCCCGAAGGCAACGGAGACCCGAAATTGTGCGGGCTTGGCGAAACAGTCACGCCCAATCATCATGCCCTCGCCCGACAATTTACTCTGTTCGATAACGGTTACGTGAGCGGGACGAACTCGGCGGACGGTCACGCCTGGTCAACGCAATCTCTTGCAAATGACTATCTCGAACATTTTTACACGGGCTACCGCACCTACCCGGATGATATAGACGACCCTATGGGGCTTTCCGATGCAGGCGGATTGTGGGACGCCGCCCTTAAAAAGAAGAATACTTTGCGGATTTACGGCGAAACCTGCGACGACGCCCGATGTGTCTACACGCCGATGCCGAAATCATGGCTCGAAATGTGGAATGACCGAAAAGCCGGGACGAACAAATACGTCGTGACGCCCTACTCGCACCTCAAGCATTTGCGCCCTTACATTCATCCGCATTACGGCTACTGGCCTCTTTATCAGAGCGATCAGCACCGTGACGATCTTTTCACCGAGGAGTACGCGCGGTTTAGCAAAGCCGACAAAGTCCCAAACTTGATGATTATGACGCTTCCCTGCGACCACACTGAAGGACTCAACACTCAG
>JACMPS010000227.1 GCA_014377395.1 Chthonomonadaceae bacterium | reverse complement strand
GACTGAACCCTGTGGTAAACTCCCATTTTTGCGCCTTTGTGTTCCATTGCCACTCGGAGCCACGATGAACAAAGATCGTTAGTTTTCCTCTCTGCTCGTCTGCAATGCGCTGAAAGGCTCGAAGTCGTTCTCGCTTGCCTATTTCAGTTGGCTTTGCACTGCGAAGATTTGTACTTACCTCATGAGCAGGAGCATCGAAATCCAGGTTGAGATAGTCGTCTTTCCTTATCTCAAAGTCGTTTGATGCCAGCGTAAACTGGATTCGGGCAGGGCGAAAAAGTTCGTTGACGGTGGCGATCTGTCTTTTTGCGGCGGAGAGGGTCAACACAGTATGAGAGTTGTTGGCTAATTCCGCCTCTCCCTGTGCGTCCAAAATGTGAATGATCCGCAGGGGAACGTCGAGCATCGGCTCTGTTTCCGGCAAAGGTGAGGAGGACAAACCGCTTTTCATAGTTAGAACTATCTCGTCTACCATCACATAGCCACGATTGGGGTTAGCGGTGCTGTCCACAATTTCAAGGTGTGCGGTTTTGCCCTTGAGAAGAGAGACATCCCATGATTTGGGTTCCAGTATCGCGAGATCGTTTCCGGTTTCAGTACGGACGATCCTTCCTTCTACGATAAGATTGAGACAGGCTTCTTGCGGATAATGTCCGCCCCCGATCTTAAAGGTCAGAAAGGGTCTGTCAATCGTGAATTCTTTCGAGACCGCCTTCCCCGTCGTCGCCGCACTTTTGTAAAGTGTGGTGAGATAGCCCTCTCCGACAATGCCGGTCACAAGAGGATTGCCCTGTCTGTCCACAAAAGTTCGGGGAGTAGAGGGTGTTTTGTCCCAGCAATCCCCAGAGAGTGTCCATCCCTCAAAGTTGCCCTTCTCGAAGTCGAAAAGAACGGTGTCTTTGCTCGGCGAAGTGGGGGAGGAGGGGGTGGTTTCGACGGGGAGTGTCTGGGCAGACGCGAGTAGGGAAAAGACGAACAGAAAAAGAAGGGGAGCGAGACGGAAAAGGCGGGAGGGGGAGAGCATGACGTACCCTTTGTGTGAGCGATGTGACTTTCGCATCAAAGAACGAGCAAACATACCAGATTAGAACGAGGGGTAAACAATAGCCTGTATCGTGCTTTGGATTCCACCGTCGAAAGTGACCAAAGTAGCCTCATGCTTCTGACAGAGACCAAGCAGGTAGAGGTCAGTCAACTGACGATATCCTCTCACTTTGCTCAAATCGAACCGTGACCTATCCGAAAGCGAAACATCGTCCGACAGGAAGTAATGATTTTCGGGAGCAACAGCGATCAAAGTTCGGAGACCCGATGCCAGTTCCACAACGGACAGATAGAGACCAGCATAACCTGGATTGGAAACAATGCGAAGAAAACCATTTTCGGTAATGGGACAGGTCGCCCATCCTTGAGACACAGACGCAAACCACGCCTGTGCCTTCTCGTGATGAAGATGTTTTAGATCAAAGAGCGCAATCAGTACGTTAACGTCCGGTAGTTCTATCATCTATTCTTCTTCCAATAGATTCTGGATATGCTCAGGCGTTACAACTTCCGTTCGTCCGTCCACAGGAAACAGAGGGACGCCATTGCGAAGAGTCGCACCTTCAGGATAGGGTTTTCTCGCCAGAGTGCTTACTTCTTGTTCAGGAATAATTAAAAGCAAGTTTTTCTGAAAACGCTTTTTCTCCAGGTAGGTCATCAACTCTTCTCCCGTTCCCTGAATCAATTGTACTTGTGCCATTTCCTGCCTCCTTATTTTCCATTAAAAGGTTGAACGAACATGATAAGGAGATTATACCGAAGTTTCGGTGTATTCGCCAGTGACGAGACACAGGCAGTGCGTTATTCCTCTAGGGAAAACTCGAAGAGCTTCCGTGAGAAATTTTCTCACAAATCGTCTTTCTCACGAATCAATGCGACCCGGTAGAACAGGCTTCGGTGAATGCGGAAATCTTTGCTCTCAATAAGACCGAGTGCTTCCGGCATTGCCCGGTATTCGGGGATCGAGTAGGCGCGTAAAACCGAGGCGGGGGCGTCATGGCGGGTCAGACGGTTCATGCCCGTGAGGGAAGAAACAATCTTGATCAGAACCCAGGCAGACAGGGCACGGCGCAAATCGTTGACGATCCAACCGTAACGTGCCACTCGCTCCATTTCACGCAACGCCGCCACACTTCCCCTTAAGCCGAAATGGTGAAAGGCAAGCGAACAAAGCACATAATCCACACTGTTGTCGGCGAAAGGAAGGCTAAACGCCTCGCCCCGCACAAGACGGATCAAAGGCACCTCTCCCACTTCCTCACGGGCAAATTGCAAAATCGGCACGCTGAAATCAAGACCGATTATTTTTATCGGAACATTTTCATGCTCTGCAATCGCCGTGATCGCTTTCGGGAGGTCGCCGGAGCCTGTCGCAACGTCCAGAAACGTCACCGGGCGAGAACATCGGGAGGGGTCAGCTTTTGCAGAGAGAAGCCATGCTTTCGCCCTCTTCATCAAAACAGGTGTCCCGCCCAGAAAGCGATTGACGCGCTGAACATCGGTCATGCTCTCCCGGAAATCGGCGTAGGGCTGAGTCTCGTCGTCAATCAATTCAGGGGTGTCAATGCGGGGCGGAGTATCGAGGTGGAAGATACTTTTCACGTCAGATCACACATTTCGGGAATTCCGATTCGACTTTTGCCTTGATGCAACGCAGGGTTTTCGTCGCGATATTCTCCACAAAAAGCCTTCCGACAACGTGCTTTGCGAAAAACCCGCCTATCACCGGAATGGGGTAATTCAACTCATGGTCAATCTCAACAGAGACGCCGTTTTCTCGCTTCTCTAGTCGCCACTCAACCCACATCCCTTTCGTGACGCCCCCGGTATGAAGGAATGTGATGCGATTCGTTTCCGGGAAAACCTCCTGCTTTGCTTTCCACTTCACGGGAAAGCCGTCACGCGAAGCACCGAAATCCGCCACTTTGTGTGTCTCCGAACGCTCCAGAACGTGAAGGTAGCGATAATGAGGCAGAAGCGTGGGCCAGTCCTGAATATCGGCGGCAAGTTGGAAAATACGCGGACAAATTATGTCCGCGTCTCCTTCGATAAAAATTTCGTTGACGGTGTGCATGATTGTTCTCAGAGAAGAGAGTACTTTACGCAACGGCTTCTTGTAGATTGCTCCCCCATGAGTTTACGGGGAAGTGGAAAGCCTGAGCACAATTCGGGAGGAGGGGCGCAACATCATTGTTGCCCAGGGCTTGATTTCCGTATCGGTGGCGAGATCAAGAGTAAACTTTTGTGCGATTGTCGCCAGCACAAGCACCAACTCCATCATCGCAAAACTCTGTCCGATGCAGACGCGGGGTCCTCCCCCAAACGGAAAATAGGCGTAGCGGGGCAAAGAATTAATCTCTTCACCGAGCCAACGCTCCGGCAAAAACTCATCCGGGCAAGGGAAATAACGCGGGTGTCGGTGCATCGCCCACTGACTTGTCATCACGAGTGCGCCCTTTGGAATGACGAAGCCGTCAATCTCAAGCGAGGTGATTGCCTGCCTTCCCGTCATCCAGAGCGGGGAGTAAAGGCGCATCGTTTCCCGAATTAAGGCACGTGTGTAAACCAATCGAGGCAAATCTTCGGGTGTCGGCGGCTTTCCATTTAGTACCTCAGTCAACTCTTCGGTCAGCCTGTTTTTCGCTTCCGGGTGTTGCGCCAGAAGCAGGAACGCCCACGAAAGCGTTAGCGAAGAACTCTCATACCCGGCGGCGAGAAATGTCTTGAGGTGTTCGCGCAGTTGAAGCCGAGCGACTTCCGGGCCTTTCTCCGTCTCGCTCTCCCGCAGAACCGAGATCAAATCCACCGAATTCTCTGTAAACGTTCCACGCTCTTGCAGAAGGGCTAAGTCATGGAGAGCGATCAACTCGTCTACCGCTTTGTTAATTTGATCAACCGCCCCTAACTCTTTCGGGGACGGCGGATAGGGGATCATTCCGAAGAGGTTTCGTCGTGATCCAAACCGCACCATCAGTGTGTCCATCGCCTCACCAACGGCTTCGACCCACCTGTTTCCCTCCGCTCGAAAAAGCGTTTTTGCAATAATTTCTAGCGTGAGATGCGTCATATCCCGCTGAATGTCGCGTGTCTCACCGGGATTCCAGTTCTGGAGCATCTTCTGCGTGAGCGTCGAGATCGAGTGACCGTAACTCTCCATCAAGCGGGCATGAAACGCGGGTTGGCTTGCGAGGCGCGGGCGGCTCCACACTTCGCCCTCTCCCGTCACGAGACTGTCTCCCAGCAAACGGCGCACGGCAGGGGTACGCAACCAATCGGGCTTTCTGAATTTCGCGTGATCCGTGACGAAAACGCGCTCAATGTCCCCAGGGTTCGCCAGCAGAAACGCCCGCTTGTAAAGCATTCTAAGGGGAACTACGTCGCCATAATTCCGGGCGCAATCGGTCAGAAAGACAAGCGGGTCTTGTGCGAACCCCCGCAAATGACCGGAAATTAAATCTTGCGGAGGACTAATCGGATTTTTGGAGGCGGCTGTTTTCATAGAGGAGAACGAAAATAAATCGGACAAAATCTCACCGAAAAATCTTAACTCTCTTCCACACGCCCGAACAACAGGCAGGCATTGATCCCGCCAAAGCCGAAGGAGTTGGAAAGCACGTAGTCCACACGCTGAGACCGCCCGCTAATTTCAGGAATATAATCGAGGTCACAAATCGGATCGGGATTAGTGAGATTCAGGGTGGGAGGCAACCACTCATCCTTGAGAGCGAGCAGAGAAATTGCGGCTTCCCAGGCACCTGTCGCTCCAAGAGCATGACCATGATGCCCCTTTGTGCCGCTCACCGGAATCCGATAGGCGTCATCACAAAAGACCTGCTTAATCGCAACAGTTTCGGTGCTATCGTTCAGGGAAGTGCTGGAGCCGTGCGCGTTGATATAGCCGATTTGCTCAGGCGTTACTCCCGCTTCATCCAGACAATCCCGCATACAACGAGCGGTTTGGGACGAGTCAGGGCGAGGTTGCGTCATGTGAAACGCATCGTTGGTGAGCGAATGAGCGAGGATTTCGCCGTAAATTTGCGCTCCCCGTGCCTGAGCGTGACCCAACTCTTCAAGCACCAGAATCGCGGCTCCTTCCGCCATCACAAAGCCGTCTCTTCCTTTGTCGAAAGGACGTGATGCCGTTTCCGGATTGTCGTTTCGCTGGCTCATCGCACGAATGATCGCGAACGCACCATAGCACAGCGTGGAAAGCGGGGCTTCCGCTCCACCCGCCAGCATCATATCCGCCTTGCCAAGTCGAATCATGTCCACCGCACGACCAATGGCAATCGGAGAGGCGGCGCAGGAGTCGCCGTTTGCGGTTGCGGGACCGCTCAGACCTAATTCTATGGCGATGTTGCAGGAACCCGCTCCGTTGAAGACGCTGAGGGCGAGCATGGGGTTGACGCCGTGAGTTCCCCGACTGAGAAAGTTCGGATATTGCTCTTCGGCAAAAGCGATCCCACCAAGTGCCGTTCCGAGACAAACCCCGATACGATTTCGGTTTTCCTTATCGAGATCGAGTTGCGAGTCCGTGACCGCCATTTTTGCGGCGGCAACAGCAAATTGCGAGAATTTGTCCAGGCGCTTAAGTTTTTTGCCGTCGAGATAGGGGACTAAATCGAAGTCGTCCACAGTGGCGGCAATGTGGGTTACAAAAGGGGTTGTGTCAAACGCCGTCAGTGTTTTCACGGCAGAACGTCCTGAGCGGAGACCCGTTCGCAGTCCTTCCACCCCGATACCGATAGGGGTGATCGCACCAATTCCGGTGACGACGACGCGCCGTTGATTGTTTACACTCACGGAGAAAATTCCTTCTCTGACACAACAGACTTCCTCTCTGATAAGAGGTAAGCCGAAGTCGACGAAACATGATTACAAAAATTAAATGATCTACCCTAAGTGCTACCTCTTTTCCGGGAGTTGAAAACTCCCGGCAACAAAAACGGGCGTTTTCCAGACGCAGGATCCTCCTGTTCGCTTCGCTTTTTATTTCTCTAAGGTAGGAGTACCAGAGTTTAAGTTGAAACTGTGCCTTTGTATCGCGTCTGAAAGACGCTCCCTTCAGTTGCCGGGAGTTTTCAACTCCTTGATACAAGGTTAGCACGTACTAGGGGCTAAAAATAGGGCGGACTGGATGCGAGTTCAAATCACTCTTTGCCCGTATACGTGTTTTGGGGCAGGTTAGTTGCGGGGGAAATTGATTCCCCGGATTTCCTTGAAAACTGTCCTATCGTCGACACAATTTAATGCAGAAAGAAGAAAAAATCCGTATGAAATGGGAATATTTGGGCAAACAAGAAATGAAAACGCCGCCGGGGATGTTTGGCTATGAATACAAAGCAAATTTTCATCTATGGCGATCATGGATTCCCGGAGGCTGGTTTATCTGCACGGCGAACCCGACAACAGGAGCGCACGCAGACTTGGTATTCTACCCTGACCCTGAGCATTTCTGGACAGGCAAAGAGGAGGAGGAAACGGATGCGGACTATCTTTTACGTCCTGCGGGACTACTTCCACCCGCCCCTGAGAAACTCGAATAATCACAAAAAATGAATGGTTAGCATTGTCAGGGAACTCGTTTTCGATTTCTCCGTAGATTTTCCTGAATCCGTCTTGCTACCCGTAAGGAGATTGAAACAGAATGACCGAAAGACCTAATGGAGATCACTCTTCTCCCGATGACTCCTATGAATCAAAAGAATTATCTCAAAACGAACCGGAATTAGCCCCGAAAGGAACGTCACGTCGTAGTTTCTTCGGGCAACTCGCCACCGTCGGAGCCACCCTCACCGGAGTTCCACTCTTGGACGAAGAGGCAAGCGCACAAACTCCCCAGTCACTCGCATCCGCACCGAAAACGGCAACCGCGACAGCCCTCTCCGCCACACAAAGTATCACGCTTAAAATCAACGGAAAATCACAGACTCTCGAAGTCGAGCCGAACGTTTCCATTCTGGATGCCTTGCGTGAACGCCTCGATATGACCGGAACCAAAAAAGGATGCAATCACGGGCAGTGTGGTGCCTGTACGGTTCTCGTCAATGGAAAGCGCGTTCTCTCCTGTCTTTCGCTGGCGGTTGCCTATGAAGGCGACGAAATCACCACGATTGAAGGACTTGCAACCGGAGACGATTTGCACCCCGTTCAAGCCGCTTTCATCGAGTATGATGCCTACCAATGTGGCTACTGCACGCCCGGTCAAATTTGTTCCGCTGTCGGTGCGATTGCTGAGGCAAAAGCGGGAATGCCGAGTCATGTGACGCCGGACGTGCGAAAGACGATCACCGCAGAAACCCTCACCGATCTTGAAATTCGGGAGCGCATGAGCGGCAACATTTGCCGTTGTGGAGCCTATGCCAATATCGTGACCGCCGTGCGACAGGCGGCAGGCGCAAAGGGAGGCGCAGGAATCTAAGATGAAACCCATTACTTATGCTCGTGCCACCGACGCGGCAAACGCTACAGCCGAAACAGGCAAAGACCCGCAGTCTCGTTACCTCGCCGGGGGAACCAACATTCTCGACCTGATGAAATATAGCGTTGAAAACCCGGATCGTTTGATTGACGTTTCTCGCCTTCCGATGAGCGATCTTTCGATGCTCTCGAATGGCGGCGTCCTGCTTGGCGGAATGATGAAAAATAGCGATACCGCCGCACACGCCATAATCCGTGAGCGGTACCCCGTGCTTTCCGAGGCGATTCTGGCAGGTGCTACCGGGCAAATCCGCAACATGGCGTCGAATGGCGGCAATCTACTTCAACGTACCCGGTGCCATTATTTCTATGATATTGCCTTTAAGGAATGCAACAAACGGAACCCCGGTTCCGGTTGCGCCGCTCTGAATGGGATCAACCGGGCTCATGCGGTCTTGGGGGCAAGCGAAAAATGTATCGCCACGCACCCTTCCGATATGTGCATCGCACTTGCCGCCCTTGATGCCGTTGTCGTGACCTCGCGTCCCAATGGCGAAACGCGACGGATTCCCTTTACCGAATTTCATCTTTTGCCCGGTAACACTCCGCAAATCGAAACGGTGCTGGAACGCGGCGAACTAATTACCGGAATCGAACTTCCCCCGGCAAGTGCGGTTCCGTTTGCCGCAAAATCCCATTATCTAAAGGTACGTGATCGTGCCTCTTATGCGTTTGCTCTGGTGTCGGTTGCCTCCGCGTTGCAGATCGAAAACGGAGTGATCAAGTCGGCGCGATTGGTTTTAGGGGGAGTTGCCCATAAGCCCTGGCGATCAAAAGAAGCGGAAGTCGCTTTAGTCGGTAAACCCGCCAATACCGCCACTTACAAAGCCGCCGCAGAAATCGCCCTCAAAGGAGCGAAAACCTACAAGCACAACGCTTTTAAGGTTCCACTCGCCAAACAAACCATTATTCGCGCTCTCGAAGAAACCGCAAGCATGAAAGAGGTAGCCGCATGAGCAACGAAACTCTGAAAACCGCCGATGTGATGCCTCTGATCGGCAAGCCATACTCGCGCACCGACGGACGGGCGAAAGTCACGGGAACCGCCAAATATTCCGCTGAGTGGCAAATCAAAAATCTCGCGCACGGTGTCTTTGCAACCAGTGACATCGCTAAGGGGCGCATTACGGCAATGGACGTGAGTGCCGCAAAGAAAGTCCCCGGTGTAATCGAAGTTTACACCTCGGAGAATCTGCCGAAACCCGCAAAAACGCTTGAAGAAGCGAAAGCGTTTGTCGGATCGAACTTTCTCCCGATGCAAAACGGCGAAATTCGCTATTCCCTTCAACCGATTGCGCTGGTGATCGCCGAGACTCTCGAAGCCGCAACCTACGCCGCAACCTTGATCAAACCGACCTACTTCAAGACAGGATCGCCTGTCGCGAGTATTCATGCCCCCAACGCAAAATTGGTAGAGCCGACTCGTCCCCATAATGGCGAATTAAAACCCGTTCTTCGAGGAGACGCAAAAGCGGCTTTCGCTTCCGCCCCCGTTAAAATT
>JACMPS010000226.1 GCA_014377395.1 Chthonomonadaceae bacterium | reverse complement strand
GATGAGCGTTCGTTTGTCCGCTTCTGGGGAGGGCTTCACGCCTTCCGCTTCCAGTCGTGCAAGAATAAAATTATCAATGGGGTTTCGTACCCAGGCACTCTTTTTAACGGAGGGGATCGAGGGACGAACAGGCGTCGCATAAGCCCAGTGAACCGCGTATTTCGCACCCTGTGCCACCCACTTTTTCAGGATTTCCACTTGCACGGGGGTCAGCGTTTTGTTCGAGTTAGGGGGCGGCATATGGAGCGGGTTATCGGCTTTGAGCGTGATGCGGTCAAGAGCCTGACTGCCTTTTGCATCATTCGGCTTGATCGCAAAATGTCCTGATGCGAGTTTCAGCATTGCTCCTTCCGGCGTGTCAAGCCGCAAGCCACTAAACCGTTTGTTAGCGTCGGGTCCATGACACGCAAAACAATTCTCGCTCAAAATAGGGCGAACATCTCGATTAAAATCTATTTTTGTGGGAACGGTTTTTTCGGCGTTCATCATGCCGTGATCCGCCAGAACAAAGGTGGCGGTCAGCAAAAGGGCGGGGGCAAGCAGGACTGCAAAAGGGTTCCGTAAAAATTTTCGTCTCATAATCGGTTTAGTCGTCTCTCAAAGGCGGATTGTTGCGCTCATTCCTACACAGGACTTTCGGTATTCTATCACGAAATCCCTCTTTGGCGTGTCGAGAATTGTCTTTATTTTACCCTTATCTCCTGAACAGCGTAAACTCTCTCAGTCCACGGAGGTGGACTTCGCATCTTTAGAGCCGGAGGTTTTAACCTCCCGACAACCTTTTCGCAGAGAGTCCGGGGAATAAATTCCCCGGCTACGAAAGCGCGAAGTCCACCTCCGTGGACTGGGAGGAAAGGGGGGCTAACACCTCCTTAATTATTTCCGAAACGCAAAATTGTTTGCTTTCGCAATCAAAGCAATTGTGTGCAAAACGTTTGCCAGCGCGGGAAGATTGGGGAGAATGATGATGAACGATAACTCTAAAAGTAAGAGGAGAGACAAGCCCCGAAGCGGATTCAGCCTGATCGAATTGCTGATGGTACTGGCAATGATCGCTTTGATTGCGGCACTCTTGTTTCCTGTTTTTGCTTCTGCCCGCGAACGCGGAAGACAAACCGTTTGCCTTTCCAATCTACGTCAGATCGGGCAGGCACTTGCACTCTATCAGTCCGATTACAACGATCATGCTCCTCACATCAACCCTTTCTGGAACTCGTTTACTCGTCCCAATCCCGCCGAGCCTTCCATTCCTGACTTCACGTCCTATGATCCCTTTAAGCCCTACGGCACGATGCGCGAGATCATGGTTTGTCCAAATCTGGACGTGCGTAGACCCGAATAGATGGGCGGCAGTACACCGACAAACTACGAATGGCGGTTGCAGATCAATGTAGGAGATGAGCGAGCCTCGCCGCTCCCTCTCCCCACCAATAAAAATAATCTGACCGTGAGATTGGAGCCAAATTCCGTCGTTGCCTTTTGTATTCGTCACCTCACGGAAGGCTACCAAAGAGTGGGGGACGGCCACTCTTACATGAAGTACGGCAAAAAGGCAGGAAGTTTTCAGGTGTTACGAGCCAACGGAGGCGTCCAGAAGATTCCGGCGGCACTGGTGAAAGTCTGGGGCTATCGGGAAACCGCCGGAAAAGCGAAATGGTTTCCTTATCCCTCAGAGGGAGCCGAACCCTGGAATACGTTTGAGGTTTTCCCGGAAGAGACCTGGCCTCCACAGTTGGAAAAAGAATAGAAATGCCCTCTTGCTCTCGAAGTTGTGCTACCTTGCGGAAGCGAAAATCTTAGGAGCACGTTAAGACCGAGTAGTAGCTGAAACATTTTGTGGAAATCACGCAGGATTCGAGGGGGTGGGTCGCGTACTCTGTGATGAACACTTTTTTCTGAAAGGACTCTTTTACAAATGGCAATTCCTATTGGAGTACAACTTTACTCAGTTCGCACCGACGCCGCGCAAGACCTCTCCGGCGTTCTCGAAAAGATCGCGAAAATGGGCTACACGGGCGTGGAATTTGCGGGGTACTACGGTCACACCGCAAGCGACATCCGCAAAATGCTCGACGATAACGGGCTGGTTTGTTGTGGCTCTCATACCGCAATCAACACGCTTCTTCCCGATGAACTTTTTGACACAATCAAATTCAATCAAACACTTGGCAACAAGTTTCTGATCGTTCCCGGCTTGCCCTCGCAGTACACCGACAGCAAGGCGGCATGGCTTCAGACGGCGCACACGATGAACGAGATCAGTGACAAATTAACGCCGCTCGGTCTTTACACGGGCTATCACAATCATCATACCGAATTTCTGGACATGGACGGCGAACTACCCTGGGACATCTTTTTCGGAAACACCAGAAAAGAGGTCGTTATGCAATTCGACACTGGAAACGCCCGACATGGAGGAGCCTCCGCCGAAGCGTTTCTCGCCAAGTACCCCGGCCGCGCCCTGACGGTTCACCTCAAGGAGTTTTCGGAGACTGTAGACGACGCGCTCATCGGAGACGGCGACGTGGATTTCCCTGAAATCTTCCGCCTTTGTGAGAGTGTAGGCGGCACTCAGTGGTACATCGTCGAGTACGAGCGTCCTACCAAGCCTGCCCTTGAAGCGATTGACTCTTGCCTGAAAAACCTGCGGGCAATGGGGAAGTAAGAGAAGAAATGTCAAGTGTTGAGGATTAAGTGTTGAGGCGAAGATTTTTCTCTTCCCGAAGCACAAAGAGAGGTTCAAGTGAGTCTCAAGGTGTAGTAAAAAGTTTTGTTCAATGCGAAATCTGGCAAGTGGTGTGTCCGAGTTTTGTCTATATGGGTGGCACGCCTCCGAGCGCGGAATTCATTCCTGCGTTATATGTGTTACGATGAACGCACCAACTCTACTTTCTCAGCACCTACTTAACCCTATGCCTTCCCACTTTTCAATACTCTGGCAAACGAACAAATATCTCTGGATGTCACTGGCATTTGTGCTGGCGTATCTCCCGGCTGCAGTCGCAATGGGGACACTTTCGGTGTCCCCTGTGGCGGCGTGGACGGTATTCGGGGTGGCAATCGCGAACGGCGGAATCCGTAGTTATGTCGGTTACCGGAATGGCGGAGAGTTCGGAAGTATTCGCCGTTCCGTTTTTTACGCTTCATGGCTGTTTACGCTGATTGATATTGCGCTGGTTGGGGTTGCGGTTTTCTTCACGGGCGGTATCGCCAGTGAGATGTGGTTGCTTTACTTCGTGGTGGTTCTCTCCGAATCGCTTTACGCGCCTCCCGCTCAGGTGCGCGTCGTTGCTCTTATGGTTGGTGCCTCTTATCTGCTCTCTACGTTTGCCCCTTTCACACTTTCCCATACCGTGACTCTCGCTTCTCGTTTGTTTATGCTGACCGTCATTGGTGCTTATGCGCGTCGAATCAGTTTTGCCACCGAGGAAAAAAATCGGGAAGTTTCGCTTTTGCGGGAGCAACTCGCAACAGGAGAGGAGCGCGCTCGGATCGCCCGCGAGATTCATGACGGACTCGGTCATGCGATGACAAGCATTATTTTGCGGCTGGATTTGTGCCTGAAACTCTGGCAAAAAAGACCGGAGGAAGCGGAACAAATCTTAAAGGAAGAAGTGCCTGCGCTTCGTCATGCCTGGAGTCAGGGGCGAGACATGGCGTTTCACCTGCGCCCCTGGGAACTCGATGCGCCCGCGAGGTTGGAGGAAACGTTGCGGCATTACATCGGGCGTTTCGCCGAGCGCACCGGGCTGATTATCGAACTTGAAGTCTCAGGTGATACCGCGTTCATTCGTCCTGAAACGGCGTTTGCAATCACTCGAATCGTGCAGGAAGCATTAACCAACGTCGTGAAGCACGCCGAAGCAAAGACAGTGATCGTTTGCTTGAGGTCGGAGCCTCACGCATGGGGTTGCACTATTGAGGACAACGGGCGGGGGTTCGAGGTAAGAGAGAACGAGGACGGCATGGGCTTGAGAGCAATGCGTGAGCGAGCGAAGGCATTGCAGGGGAATCTGGAAGTGATAAGTTCGCCGGAAGCGGGAACCTCAGTGCGCGTAACTTTGCCGAAGTAGAGGAGAAAACGCATCAATCCTTTTCCTCTCCCTTACGTCCAGCAATAGAAGCAGTGTATCAATCTGGTTCCTCCCCCTTATGCAAGAGGGAGGGAGCCAATGCCTGTTTCGCCTCAACGATTTTTGTTGTCCGAAGGCAGGATGCCGAGACATCTTCATTTAATTTTGATGAGTACCTGACCTGAATTACTTTTTCTTTTCACGGAGGGCGGCGGTTTTGTCGGCGCGAAGTTTTGCCTGAGTGATCACGCTCCCTACCGCTTGCGCCGGAACCACAAACATCTTGATGATCGAGCCGCCGCCGAGCATTCGCATCGCCATGCCGCCACTATCTCCCGTCAGATCGCCGGGTATCCCCGAACCGATGATTGCCGTAATCCCCAGTACCTCGCCATTCATATCGTATACGGGCATCCCGATTTCCCCGACATTGCCGTCCAACACATAGGCTTTGCGGGGCTTTGTGATCGCCCCCGAAATGCGCCCGGTTGCAAAGTACGGCGCGTAGTCAAAGCCCTTTGAGAGCCGAGATACACCCGCCACTTTTTGCCCAATCGTCAGCACATTCGTCGAACCGAAAAGAACCGGAGCCAGTTGTTTTTTCTCCAACTTCTCGATTTTGATAAAGGCGAGTCCGAGTTTCGAGTCGGTCGCGGCGAGAAACGCGGAGTACTCTTTTTCTTCGCCGTTGAAAACCACTTTAAAATCGGTAGGAGTGGACTTCACGCCGTCGTCTCCCTCTTCGCCTCCGCCGAACACATCGGCGAAGAATTTATTCGGGTTCAATGCCGAATTGGAGAGCATCACCAACCCGGAATTGTCCACGATCACTCCGGTCAGTTCCGAGCGCGAATCGGCATCACGCGAGGCACCCCCGCCCCTGAACTCGGTTTTGAGAAGGACGCGCACCGACACGTAGGAGGGAAGTTTCTTTGACACAAGCGTTGTGAGAATCGCGCCTTCGTCGGTGGAGGATTGCGCAGAAAGGGGAAGGACACTCGCCGACACGAGCAGAGAAGCGAACATAAACGAAGTTGGAATTGTGGATTTCATCGAATGGGTTTCCTCTTACATGACTGGAACAAACTTACCGAAACGAACATAACCGAAAACAAACTTATTTCAACCGGGGGGCCACTGCATAAAGCGTCCGCCGAGCAGATGAAAATGAAGATGATAAACGGTTTGCCCTCCGTTTTCGCGACAATTGATGACGGTGCGAAATCCCTCTTCAACAAGATCAAGGGCGGTTGCCGTTTTCTGAACCGCGCGTAAAGCACCCGCCATGATTTCGGTTTCCTGCAACTCCATGAGTGTTGCAAAGTGGGCTTTCGGGATGACTAACGCATGAACCGGAGCCTGTGGCGTGAGATCGTGGAAGGCGATAAAGTGTTCATCTTCATAAATCGCCGTTACCGGAACTATCTTTTTCGCAATCTTGCAGAAAATACAATCGTCCACTATTTGCCTCCTCTCGCGAACAGCACGATCAGCGCAATGATGCTCAAAACCGCAAACCAGACCCACCCTCGCCGCAATGTCGCCACGCTTTTGACGCTTCCCGACCAGGTGTAAACCGCGTAGCCACTAATAATTGCCACAAACACGCACAGGTAGGGCGGTAGTTGCCCCAATCCAATGATCACGGAACTCCCCAAAATGCCGAGTGCCGTTGCGACTTTTCCGACAGATTCACTGCCCTGCGGAGCCGTTGTGTAGCCGAGCCGTCCGTCACGCTCCCGCAAGAGCGAACGCGCCCTCAGCGATGCCCCTAAATGAGAGAAGAAAAACGTCGCGTAGATCAGAGGAGACAGGGCATGGACGCCCCAGTGAACTCCACAAAGCAATCTCAAAATCGGGTTTAAGGTTCCGCTCAACAGGACATTGCCCCACCAATAGCGTTTTAAGCGGGCGGGCGGAGCGCAATACAGGTACTGACTGACGACCATTCCGAAAAAAGGTAACGTCAGGCGCACCCCATAAATCGTCGAAGCAACACAGAGCAAAATCACCAGCGAGTGAAGCGTAATCCAGATGTGACGCGGAACAATTGCGCTTTCTTCGACGGTAACATCGGTGGCTTCATTGAGTGCATAAAGCGTTCCCCACAACATCGCCGCCAACAACATCGTGACCACTACGCCGTTTGCCGCGAAACTTCCGCCGGAAAGATAAACGCCCACTGCGATAATGAGCGGCGTTTTTGCAACGACGGGCATCCGATGCGCGGGGAGAATATCCCTCCATGTTGCGATCCGTTCCGCTTCTCGCATGGCGGCAACAGCGGTTGTCTTAGGTACGGTTTCGGTTGTGGCAATCGGGGGGAGTATACGCATCTTCGGGTATTAAAAAGTCCGGTGTTGGATTGGGGAGGGGTCACCCCGCTCTTCTGTACGGGAAAGCAAAGGGGAGGGTTGCGGCAACTCTGCGGAATTGCTCGCCTCTTTGTACTCCCTCAGGTTTGCCCTCTGTTGCGCCTACTCTTTCCAGTCGGCGATGAAGACATTCGTTTCGTGATCTTTGCCGTTACGGTTGGATGCCCACACAAACTTTTTGCCGTCGGGACTGAAATTCGGAAAGCCATCGAACTGCTCGCCGAAAGTGATCCGCTCCAGTCCTGATCCATCGAGATTGATTTTATAAACCTCAAATTTGCGGCGTTTCGGGTCCTGACGGTTTGAGGCGAACACTAGTGATTTGCCGTCATGTGTCCAGGAAGGGGCAAACGAGGCGATGTTCTCGGCGGCTTCGTTTGTCAGGCGTCTGACGTTGGTTCCGTCGGCGTTCATCACGAAAAGATCAAGGGTTGTCGGGCGAATCAGGTGTTGTGCGAGCAGAGATTTATAGTCGGAGATTTGTTTTTCAGTCTCCGGGTAGTAGGCACGATAAGCGATTTGCTTGCCGTCGGGAGACCACCAGGGCCCGCCCTCATAGCCGAGTCGTTTGGTGAGTTGTGTTACGTTTTTGCCGTCTGCGTCCATGCTCCAGATGTCGAGATCGCCGCTTCTATCCGAGCAAAATACGATCTTTTTGCCGTCATTCGAAACGACGGACTCGGCATTGTAACCGGGCAGTTCACCCGATTTCAGGTTTTGCGGAAACAGAACTTTCAGGTCGGAGCCATCGGGTTTCGCCGTGAAAATTTTGTAGGTTGGGTAGACGGGCCATACGTAACCCTGTGATTTGTCTGCCGGGGGCGGGCAATCGGGAGAGCCTTCGTGCGTGGAGGAAAAAAGTAATCGCTTGCCGTTGGGGAACCACCAGCCACAGGTCGTGCGTCCCTGTCCGTTTGAGACCCGGCGCACCCCGGTTCCGTCAGGGCGCATCGTGAATTCTTGATCGCAGGGGGATCCTTCCCGGCTACTTTGCAGGATGAGGGATTTGCCGTCCGCCCGAAAATACGCTTCGGCATTTTCTCCCCCGAACGTCAGTTGTTTGATGTTGGCGAGGTGAACTTCGCGCGGGTCGGCTTGGATCGAAGTTTTTTGAGGGGTTTGAGAGGCGGGCTTGTGTCTGCTCACCGCAAAAGCGGTAGAGGTGAGTGCCAGCGCACAGAAGGCAAACGGAAGACCCTTTTCAAGGCTTTTTAATCTCTGTCTCACACGTCTCTCCTCTACCTCTGATTTTTAATTTTCTGATCGTTCCAGTTTCGTAAACCGCACAAATGGGCCCAGCAGGATTCGAACCTGCAACGAACCAGTTATGAGCCGGGCGCTCTGCCATTGAGCTATGGGCCCCCATAAGTGCCGTTTTCGATTACCGGGAACAGTTTACCTGTCCCTGAACGGAGTGTCAAGAACCCGACTCTTTCGCGGGTCTTTCAAGGCGATTTGATACGCTTTACGGGAGAGTGCTACCATAAACACAAGACCCGTTCCCATGAAAATCCAACTCACCATTAGATTCACCCTTAACTTGTTCATTTCAAGGGATTGTGAGATGCGTGAGAACGTAGGGTTTTCCGGCAAGTAGAGGACGGAGACAGTCTGCCCGGGAGCCGCCAACGACCTGTAATCACTTTCTCTGACCGCACATTCGTGCGTAAAGTTGCGTCCCTGCTCCCGATATTGGTAGGTCAGATAGTAAGAGTGAGATTTGCCGCTTACTTCGCGGAAGTCGGTAATCGTTCCAGGCGTAATCAGTCCCTGTCGGTCCAATTGGTGTTGCAAAGCCAGTGCCGTGTTTGTGTTGTGTTGTAGCCACATGCCTCCGCCCCCGAAGAGGATCAGTAAAATCAGAGCAAGCGTTAACAGGAAAAGAGGGCTGTCCTCGTTTTTTGGTGCGGGGGCAGAATCTGTCATAGGAGTTTGTTCGGTCATGGATAGTTTTTCCTAAACGAAAAGGGCGCGTCTCACCTCGAAGGTTAGACGCGCCCTGTGATGAATTACGTTTCAGGATTTTCGGGACTTCCAACGTCGCAACAGCCGGGCAATCGCGGTATGTCCTCTCTCTTCAGCCATGCTCAGAACGTTCCTCCTCTGAGGGAACAGGCTTGGTTAAACCTGTGCTGTCGTTTCCAAAACTCGATCCGAAAATAATTGAGTTGGATCCTGGCGCAAACCTTGCCCGATATAAAATTTAAGCAGGGCATCTACGGACATATCACTACTGTTCGCAACTTTCTCAAGCGTCAGAAGGGTATCCGCCGGAATTTGGAGCGGAACGTCTTGCGTTAGACGAGGCTTCAGGGGGAGGGCAACTTCATTCACAGGCGGTTTTTTTCACCAGTTTGTTGTTCTTGTTTCCATCTCAAAAGCCATGATTTTCGAGTCCAGCGCATAAGCAATAAGATGTTTGAGCGACATTTTCCAGCCGGACGCACTGACACTCGTTGGAAAGAGAAATTGAAGGTGTTCCATCGTCAGCAGAAAGCAACGGATGATTTTTCCGGTATCAATCACAATCGCAAAGTAAGGAATACAATCAAACGCATCGCAAGCCGCCTTCGCCTTGACGAAATCACCCGCCGGAATGCTCAAATACTCACACTCCTTGCCTGAATCACGAGAACGGCTCTTGACGGAAATGCCCATGACTTCCTGCGTGTTGGGGTTTCGTGCAATGAGGTCTATACCTGTGTGATCAACCCGCGCACACTCGAAACCATGTTTCGAGAGCCAGTACAAAATCAATGCCTCGCCAAAGTCACCTGTGATTTTGGAATGACGGGTGCTTTTGAGCATTTCCATATCCATGTTGTTGATCTACTCCCGTAATTGTCAGGCACTCTTCAACCTTTGGTAGCCCCACACTAAACGGTGAAGAGTTGGTTTTGTTCTCTTCACCCTGACAAAAGTTGCGATGGCGATACGAACGACGGTTCGATTATGCCGAAAAGCATCCCTCTGTCTGCTTAAAAGATGTGGACCGTGCGGCTTCGAACATTTCCACCTGACGTTTGATCCTGAATTGGCTTAAAAGGAGACCCCGT
>JACMPS010000225.1 GCA_014377395.1 Chthonomonadaceae bacterium | reverse complement strand
TTTGATAGATTTCAACGGTCTAAAGACCGCCGCTAAGCACCTTCGGTGAAGGCGTCCTTCGGACGCGATGCGGAAAGCAAAGACAAAGACAAACTCTCTCGTAAGGGGAAGAGACCGGATCGAGACAGCATTCTTTTAGGTTGACAGACAGGGATTGAAAGTCAACCACTTATTTTCAGACACACGAATTTTTATCGCCTAAACAGGAATCCAGATTATGCTCTTCTTTTGCCCTTTAGTTGTTTTATTGTCCTCTCCCCTGTTGAAGGAGGTGCCTGTCATCTCTCCTTCTGACCTTAAAGCGGGACATTGGGCGAGGGCAAGTACTCTGCGAATGATCGAAATGGGGATCATTCCCGCTCACGCAAAAGGGAAGGCTTTTGACGGAGACAAGCCCGCAACCCGTACCGAAATCATAAATGCGCTGGCAAAATGGGCGCAAACCCTCGAATCGGGAAAGTGGAAGACTTTGCGGAGTGTCCCTGTCACCTCTACAATTGAGAAAACTCTGAACGGAAAAGGTTGGCAGGAAAAACCCGTCACTCGCTTTGTGCTTGCCGATACGCTGGCGAGAACAGGCGACTACTTCGCACTCTCTCTGAAACCTGTGCCCTCCAAGGACGAAACGCGGGGGCAGTCAAAAGCCATTACCGCCCCCTTGAAGATTCGGCTAACAAAATCTCATCCTGCCTACGTATCGTTAAATTATCTTGCAACCAATCGCATGATTTCCTCTGGATCACCTTTGGTCAATCCGAACGGTGATCCGCTTTCGTCAGCAAGTTTTAGTCTTGCTCTCGCGCAGGTGGCAACCGGAGTAGTGAACCGGGTGACTCCGCTCGGTCACGATGAGAACGGGGGAACGATAGACCAGAACTCTTTTAAGAAGCGTCCCTGATTCTGTCTTTCATGTTCTTTTCGTTCCGGTTGTTTTGCTCTGTATTTTCTCTTTGTTCTTCTTTTGCCTCGCTTTTGCTCTGAGTTTGTTTTAGGGAGAAATTGCAATGTCCGAATTCGCACTTCGCTGTCAATGCCGCAAACATGCCCCGACCAATCTGCGTTGTTCGCGCTGTAACATCCCTGTGTGTCCCTCCTGCTCCACCTATCACACGATAGGCAACCTCTGCAAAAACTGCTTTAAGGGCAACCGTGACTCCAACTATAAGATTTCCACCCAAAGTTACGTGATTACATTTGTTGCTATGCTTGCCGCATCTTCGCTGATCGGCTGGGTTCTTGCCGCAAATGCTCACTTTGGTTTTATGCTGATCATCTGGGGCGGACTTCTGCACGGCATGGGCGTGGCGGAAGTTGGTTTGCGTGTGAGTAGCCGAAAGCGCGGGGAAATAGTGCAAGCTGCAACGGGCGTTGCAATTGGACTGGGTGCGTTTATCGGCGTTTGGCTTGTAACGATGAACTCAAACAGTGACTCCTTTATTCCGGTTGCCGCTGATCCCTACGCCGCTCTGAAAAACCCTCTGTTCTGGGTGCGCGCCGCCTTTTCGGTTGTGGTAGGTGTGGGCAGAATCCGCACGATTTAATTTGCAATCTCCCCGACGATTTTTGTATATTCAGCCTTTTCCGTTCGTATTAGAGAGAGAATGGAAGAGAATCAAGGACTTTGTGAAAAATAGCACAAATTTGGTGCCGCGTAGAGGAGCGGAAAAATCATGAGTACAGCAGTAGCAATTGAAAATGAAGTGGGTCTCAACGAAGTCTCCGATGTACGACGTTTGCGGTTGGTGGAGCGTATTGTCGGCAAGGAATTGTTAACGATTTATGGCAAGGTGAGAGAGGGTGAGCGTCTAACTTACGAGGACGGCGTGACGCTTTACCACCACCCCGATTTGTCGGCTGTCGGTTATCTTGCCAACATCGTTCGGGAGCGAATGCACGGCGACAAAACGTTTTATGTTCGCAATCAGCACATCAACTACACTAACATTTGCAATAAGTTTTGTAAGTTCTGCTCTTTCTACGCCAAAAAGGGCGGTCCCGCCCCTTACGAAATGAACATGGCGATGGTACGCGAAAAGCTACAGGCGCATCTTGATGTGCCAATCACCGAAGTTCACATGGTCGGCGGCATTGATCCTCGATTGCCGTATCAGTATTATCTGGATTTGCTCCGCACTGTCAAGGAGACGCGCCCCGGTGTCCACATCAAAGCCTTCACGATGGTGGAACTCGTAGAGATTCAGCGACAGGCGAAAAAGCCCTTGGAGGATGTTCTTCGCGAACTGATGGCGGCGGGTCTTGACTCGTTGCCGGGGGGCGGTATCGAAATCCTCTCGGATCGAGTGCATGAAGAATTGTTTGACAGAAAACTGGACGGTGCAGGTTGGATGGACGTAGCGCGTACCGCCGCAAAAGTGGGATTGACTCAGTATGCAACGATGCTGTACGGACACATCGAGACGTTGGAAGAACGAGCGGAACACCTCGTCAAAATTCGAGCGTTGCAGGACGAGACAAAGCACTTTGTGACGA
>JACMPS010000224.1 GCA_014377395.1 Chthonomonadaceae bacterium | reverse complement strand
GGGAGTCGCCTCAATCCTTTTCCCAGTAACCGAGACTAGTTGCGTCGTTTCGCAGTTCGTCTCCTGCATTAAAGGGCAGACCCCGGTGCCACCATTGTATTGGTTCTATTGACCAAACGGGACGAAGCGTTGCCCTCAACATTCGTTGTAACCGAACATCCAAATCAGCGATTGTTTCGTTGTCCTCATCAGAAATTGCTTTTCCCTCTTCGCGATACTCTTCGAGTAAGTCCCGGGTATTCAAGTCATTGATATACTCAGAGATACAAAGCGTATACCCACGTTCTACATTTCCAACGAAGCACCTGTATCCTATTAGCAGGCGATTGAAATCCTCCCATTTGTTTTCCATCATCAGGTATCGAAACGCCTCCTTAATAGCGCCTGACGTTTGAGGGCAAGCGTCAGGCAAGAACTTCGTCGGAGCAACTCTAGAGGTAGTGCCTTTCTGATCTCTTTGTCTTATTCTGGCATGAACACAAGATAGTGGAAAAACTCAGTATATTCCTCTCCTCCTGCTCTTTTGCCACACTCGGAAGCAATCGCATCGCTTTCGTGTTGAACCTTGCCTATCCCAAGACGAGTAGCACAGGCAAAGTAAGCAAGTGCATCCAGGAATGAAGACGCATCTTTGGCGCAGTGCCAGAGAATGAAGCCCTTCGTTCCCAACTCCTCCACAATGATCTCACCTGTTTCTCGTGAGACAACTAGGGGATCAGCCTCCTCCCACCCAAAGCCCAAGCCATGATGGAATTCATCAATTGTTTCACTGAAGTAAACACTTGTGAATTCAATAATAGATGCGTCATATCGTTGGACAAGGTCGAATACAGGGTTTGCATTCGGGCTACTGGGATTACGTAGTTGTGGAAGATAGGAATTTCTCCATCGTTCCAGAAACACCCCCTCGAACCCAAGTTCTTGCAGTTCTTGGGATGAAGGAGCGCAATCAATCAAGGCTTTTACAAACTCATCGGCAGTCATATATTCCCTACTTTCGATCCCAGAGAGTCACCCGAATTTCAATCTTAATCGGTGGATGAAAGGTATACTTGTTTGACATTCGATCCTACGCCCGAAAGTACAATTCCCATGCCAGACCCGATCACCGACCCGACAATAGACCTTTATGACGTTGCCACAAAAGCCCCCGGTGCCTCCGGTTCCCTGCCCCTCACCGAAGAGATGCTTTTGCATCGCCCCTCCGGTGATCTTTTCGGACTGAGCCAGAACGTAGGCATGGGCTGGAAACCCGAAGACGTAAACCGACGTGAGTTTCTGCTACTCTCCACGCAGGGCGGCGTTCGCGCCCCCGACGGAACCCCTGTCGCCCTCGGCTACCACACCGGACACTGGGAAGTCGGATTGCTCGTGGAAGCCGCCGCCCGCGAGTTTGCCGAATTAGGCTGTCTGCCGTTTGCGGGCTTTGTCTCCGACCCCTGCGACGGACGCACTCAGGGAACCACCGGAATGATGGACTCCCTCGCCTACCGCAACGATGCCGCCCTTGTCTTTCGCCGTCTCATCCGTTCCCTTCCCAACCGAAAAGGCGTTCTCGGTGTCGCCACCTGCGACAAAGGCTTGCCCGCGATGCTCATTGCTCTTGCCGCCATGCACGATCTGCCGACAATCCTTGTTCCCGGCGGCGTGACGCTTCCTCCCGCGCACGGCGAAGATGCGGGCAAAATCCAGACGATTGGCGCACGCTTTGCACACGGACAGATCACCCTCAAAGAAGCGGCGGAACTCGGTTGTCGTGCCTGCGCCACTCCCGGCGGCGGCTGTCAGTTTTTCGGGACGGCGGCAACCGCGCAGGTTGTGTCCGAGGCTCTGGGGCTTTCGCTGACCCATGCCGCACTCGCTCCTTCCGGTCAACCGATCTGGAAGGAAATGGCGCGACAAAGTGCAAAGGCATTGGTTTCCCTTCAAGAAGCCGAGATCCGCACTCGCGACATTCTCACCGAAAACGCCTTCGAGAACGCAATGGCGGTTCATGCGGCGTGTGGCGGCTCCACCAATCTGTTGCTACACATTCCTGCGATTGCTTACGGGGCAGGGGTTCGGCGTCCCACCGTCGAGGACTGGGCACGCATCAATCGTGCCGTGCCGCGTCTTGTGGATGTCCTCCCCAATGGGCCCACCGATCACCCCACCGTAAGACTGTTTCTTGCCGGGGGCGTCCCGGAAGTCATGCTTCACCTGCGGGAGCGCGGAATGTTGCACCTCGATTGTCTGACCGTCACGGGGAAAACCCTCGGCGAGAATTTGGATGAATGGGAAAAGAGTGAGCGGCGTCTGCGGTTGCGTGAGCGCCTCAGGGAAGCGGATGGCATCTCTCCTGATGATGTGATCCTCTCCCCGCAACGCGCCCGTGAACGCGGCATGACCTCGACGGTGACGTTTCCCGTTGGCAATCTCTGCCCGGAAGGTTCCGTGATCAAGTCTACCGCTATCGCCCCGGAAACCGTCAGCCCGGATAATGTCTACCGTAAGCGGGGTCCCGCCCGTGTTTTCGTCACGGAGAAAGCCGCGATTGCCGCGATCAAGGGGCAAACCGAAACGCCTGTCGAACCCGGCGATGTCGTTGTCTTGATCTGTCGTGGACCTATGGGGGCGGGCATGGAGGAAACTTATCAGATCACGTCCGCCCTGAAATTCATCTCGTGGGGAAAAACCGTCGCGGTTCTCACGGACGCCCGTTTTTCGGGAGTGTCTACCGGGGCGTGTATTGGTCACATTGGACCCGAAGCCCTTGCGGGAGGTGCTATCGGCAAAGTGCGTGACGGCGACCTGATCGAAATTATCGTGGATCGCAACGAACTGATCGGCTCCGTCAACCTGATTGGTGAAGCGGGAGAGGAATACGGTGCGGAAGAGGGAACCCGTCGCCTCTCGCTTCGCCCTCTTCGTTCTGATCTCGCACCCGACCCCGACCTACCCGATGACACCCGAATGTGGGCGGCGTTGCAGGGCGTGAGCGGCGGAACGTGGGGCGGTTGCGTGTACGACGTAGACGCCATCTGTAAGGCGTTAAAAGTCGAAACGTGTTAGGAAGGAAAAAGTAGCAAAGGCTCACCTTATCTCCAGTTCCCGATAAATTCAGGCAGATTTTGCTTTATCAGGGAGTTTCATTGAGGCTTTGGCTCTTCCGTCTCTCTCAGCGCCTTTTTCGCAATCAGTGGTCACGCCCTTCCTTTTGCTAAAGACTTCTTGCGTAATTGGGGTAACCTTTCGTTATGATCACTCTTTCCAAACTCCGCCGCAAGCCCCGCCACTTTCGTGCCTTCACGGGCTTGACGCCGTTTGAGTTCGATGCCCTGCTTGCCGAACTCACCCCCGT
>JACMPS010000003.1 GCA_014377395.1 Chthonomonadaceae bacterium | reverse complement strand
GGTCGCCCCATTTTTTTCGGTGGGTCCTCCGTCTGAATGAGGTCGGCATACAGACCCCATAACTCGTCAGGCACTCGCCACAGGGTAGGTAAAGACTTGGGTTTCTCAATTCTTTTTGACATTTGCATCACCTCCAAAGGGAATGCAAACATTGTCGGCTCAACAACACTCACTTTTGAGATAGGTTCTTAGAGCGACAGACCCCAGTATATAAAGCAATCCAGAGGATAAATGACGAAATTTCATGTAAAATGTCCTTCCTCTGTGAACAGAGGGATTGTGTGCGTCTCCCGACTTTGGGCTTTAAGTTAAGGCATCGCTCGAAAGAGCAGGGAAAATGGAGTCTGACAAAGCGAAATTTTCCGGGGGTTTTGTCCGGCACGGCAAAAGGCAGTAAGGTGGAGGAAGTAGATTGCATCTGTTGGAAGTCACTCTATTGGAAGGTTCTTACTGTTTGTTATACGACAGAGTATGACAAGGCAAAAAGCGATGGAGCGAGAAAGACGCAGAAACGCTACAAAGGGCGCAAAAGTGTTACAAAACAGAGGAGAAGACTGCCTTACCGTCGAAAAGTACCTTTATGAAGATTGGCGATTATCTCAGACAGATTCGTAAAGCCCGATGCCTGACCCTGGAGAGGGTCGGTTCGAAAGCCGGTCTCTCTCGCGTCACGGTTAATCGTTGGGAGACAGGCGTGTCTCAGCCACGTCTGGCGGAACTGGAAGCCGTATTGAAGGTGCTGGAGGTCACGCCCGAACAACGTGAGCAGGCTCTTGCGCTGGTGGAAGCCCCACGTGCTGTGTTGCGGTTGCGAGAGAGTGCGGAGAAGAGCAAAGCCGATCTTGTAGAACGCGCCGGACACGCCCCCGCCATTGGTGATTTGTTACGGGCAATGCGACAGCGGAGACGACTGACTGTCGAAGAGACCGCAGAGAGCCTCGGTGTGTCCTCACGAAGTGTTCGCCGATGGGAAAATTCTGAAGCGTCCTTTCCGGAAGAACGACTGGACGATTTATGTGGGATTCTCGGAGTAGCACCGGAAGAACGCATTGCTTTGTCTACAAAGCGGCTCTGGCTATGGACGCCGGACGAACCGGGAGCGCAGACGCTGGAGTCACTGGAACACCGATTCGAGTCCCTCTTTGCGCGACGTTATGTTTTGATGCAGAGCCGCATGATCGAACTGCACCTCTTGACTTTGGAAGCGCAGGTATGGACGCTCGCTTCACGTAACGTAGCCGCCCGGAACTTGCTGGCACAAATCTACACGGAACACGCGCACTTTCTCTCCGATCAGGAGCGTTTTGAGGAAATGGGGACGTTCGCAAACCGCGCTCTGGAGATCGCACCCGAAAATTCTTACCGAGAGGGGTTCTGGATTGCGGCAGGAATTTACTCTGCCCATGCGTCGAGTTTGCGTGGAGCGAAACTGATCCCCCGGCAGAGTCTGGAACGCTTTCATCGGCTTCTCTCAGTTGTGCAACGCCCTTATCAGGAGGGCTGGATATTGTCGTGGATAGGAGAATTGCTTATCGAAGACGGATCAATAGAAGGGGGCCTCGCCTTTATGGATCGTGCGTGCGAAGTTGTTGCCCGATGTGACGACCCCATTCACAGGAGGGTGCGTGAAAGCGATAAAGCCTCTATATTATTGAAGATAGGTCAGCCTGCGAACGCCCTGGCGATCCTCAACCCGGAGGCGGGGGACAACCCCTATTTCCATACCGGGCTGATTTTGGAACGGGTGGAAGCCTATCTGGGTGTAGGAGAGGTCTCGGAAGCGCACGATCATCTTCAGGAGGCGTACAGCAACATTGAAGTACACCACCTCTCTCATTTCGGTCTTCACGCGGATGCACTTGCAAGGCGGTTTTAGGCGAACCCATAATCTACGCTGACCGAGAGGAAATTTATCTTCCGCCTTGCTTTCCACTTCTCTCAAGATTTTCTCCTGTGAAACCCTCTACTTCAGAACAAAATCCGCCCCTTTCAGGCTCCAATCGGGTCCGAAGAAACCGGTGGCGCGTATTCCTTTAACCCCCTGCGACAGCATTTCCGCACTGATGACGGTCACATCAGGATAGCCTGCCCCCGAAACAAAATACGGCAGACGTTCCGCGACTGTCCACCCCGCTTCTCCCGTTGCCGAGACCACGCCCACCAGTGCCGTTTCGCTTCCGGGGCGAGGACGCAAAAACAAACACGCTAAATCCTCGCCCGTATAAGTCTGAGTGCCGACCTGAACGCTTCCTCGCTTCACCTGAATCGGGCAGTCCACCAGCAAAAGGTTCCAAGCGGCATTGTTGTCCGAGTTCCCGTAGAGGATCACATTTCGGTCTTGCGTTGCTTTTGGACTGAAGGCTGTGTCGGCGATCACTTCAATCGAGCCATTGCCGCGATACCAGAACGTTTCGGCATCGAACCGCGCCTTTGGGAAAGATCGTGCGTTTTCCTCCGAGGTGCCTTTTGTGCCGTAGACAAAAAGCATCCGATGACCGAACGCCATTTTAAACGGACCCGAACGTTGAGGGCTTTTCCACGCGGCGGGTGCGGGTAAGCCCACCGTCCAGGTTCCCTTTTTACGCCAGAGGGTAAGCCTGCTCCCGGAACTCGGATAGGAAATGTTTTCCAGTTTCTGCCCTTCCAATTCCACAGAGAGCATTCCACCCTTCTCTAAGGGCGACACGTCGAGCGAAAGCCGAGAGATGTTTTCGGTCTTGCCAACGAAGCGGCGTTTGTAGAAATCGAGTTGAATCTGTATGCGTGACGGCAAAAGGTCTTTTTCTTGCGCTTCGACAGTCGCCCAGAAACAGCGTGAAGACACCGCCGGGTTTGCCGTTGTGAAGTCCACATAACGGACGCTTTCAGGTGTCGGGAGCGTATGCCGTGAAAACAGATCGAAGATAGGTCGCCAGTCCACACAATCGGCACCGGGTTCATCGGAAATATCCCACCAATGCCCTGCGCCGGGTTGCTCGAAATACTCGAAGTCGTGATGAAAAGCGGAAAGTTGCTCTCTCATCGTTCTCGCTTCTGAGGCGGGAACGTTGTCGTCCGCGCCGCCATGCAGAATGTAGACGCCCTGCATCGCGTAATTGTGAAGCATCGCCAGCGTATCGCTTGAAGCGGTTGAACGAGTAAGCATCGTTTGGATTGCATCGGGGTTTTCGGGGCGAGGTGCGCCCCCATAGGAAAGAAAACTGATCCAACCCGCGCTTGGCGCAATCGCGGCGAATTGATCGGGGAACGTAGCACCGATTTGCCAGGTTCCGTGTCCTCCCATTGAGTGTCCGGTGAGATAGACCCGGCGGGGATCGGTTTTCAGCGTCTTCTGTGCGAGGTGTAGCACTTCCAGCGCGTCCTGTCGTCCCCAGTCCTCCCAATCGAACCCGTAGGGGCGGCGATTGGTGGGTGCAACGATGTGTCCCCACGATTTGGCGGCATAGGCATCGGCTTGCCCGAGGGCTTCGACACTTGCGCCGTGTAAGGAGAGAAACAGGGCAGGGAGAGGTGTGTTTTTCGTTGAGGCTTTCGCTAAATCTTTCTTGGGTAGGAGTCGCGCCGGATTCACGGCGTAATACTGAACACTTCCATCAATCTCACTGAGAAAGGTGCGTTTGCGGGTTTCTTCGGGCTTGCGGACACGCACTTTTATCGAGGCGGTATCGAGTGTTTTCCAGGCTCCATTTTGTTTTTGAGCCAGTTCCAGCAGAAGAGACTCTTCGCCGGGTTTATCGGAGGCAACTCCTTCGATCCGAAAGCCAACTTTACGCAAACTCGTCGGGGAGAGACCGGAGAGAGAAGTTTGCGTGGTACGCCCCCCTTCTCGCTTGACCCGCAAAACCAGTTCATTTTGTTGTTGCCCGGTTGCGTTGAGGACGATCACCCCACCCCACTGCGTGTCTCGCTCTCCCACCACGAAATCGGGAAGAGTCAGGTCTCCGGTGCTCAGCATCAAAGACGCTTTCGGGGGCGTCAGCCGCGCCTGTAGACGCCCGCGCCCCACCGAAAACAGCAGTTCGTTTTTCCCTGCTTTGAGGGTGACGGGAAGGCGAACATAGCTCGTGCTGTACGGATCGCCGATGCGCGGTTCACCATTGACATAAACCATTGTATGCCCTGTCGCTTCCAGAATCATGAATTGGGGAGAAGCGACACTCACCGACATTGCAACGTAGCCGCCATTGAGCGCAGCATCTTGAAACACACCGTCTTTGTCAGCGGACAAAGATTTCCAGAGGCGTGTCTTTCCGTCGGGAAGCACAATCTTTTCTCCGACTTGCGGCATTTCCCGCTTCCCTGCAATTCGTTGCGCGAGTAGGGCATCCTCATAAATCCCGGTACGCCCATACCGTCCAACTGACGGAATCACAATTGCCTCCCGCAAGACGATTTCTTTGTTTTCTGTCCCTTTGTCCGCTTTTTCCTGTGCGCTTGCCCCGCCGGATAGCGCAAGTCCCAACACGAATATCCCTGCAATTCCTATCTTTTGTCTCATCGAATGTCCTTTTTTAATAGCCTTGAAATTTGATCACTCAGAGTGCCTCACCTTACGTACCACCCGCCTCGCTAGAGACACAGAGAAATACAGGGAAGAAAATCTCTATCTCAACACTCAACCCTTAACACTTTTTCTCATCTCTGCTTCTACCGTGTTTTCAGTTTTCGTTGAGTGGTCAGGGCGAGATCGGAAACCGCTTCGATCAAAGCATCCCAGGTAAAATATCGCTCTTGTAGTTCATCGCGGCTCATGGTGCAGATGCCCTGCGATTCCATGTTGAGAGGTCGTTCGCCGTATTCCAGAACGTCCGCGAGATAGGTAGGGATCAGCGACTTTTTGCCTTCGGGCAGAGTCAGCAGATAGGTTCCGAGACAAAACGGCTCCGAGATTTTCGCGCCGATTTCCTCCCACACTTCTCGGTGCAGTGCCTCAAGCGCGGTTTCTCCCGCTTCCAGATGTCCCCCCGGAATGCACCACCCCCGCCCGACAATATCCGCCACTACAAACCGTTCTCCCTCCATTGCAAACACGAGAACCGCCGTGATCGGTGCCTTTTCTACCTCTTCTGAAGCCTTTATGGAAAAGGTGGCAACGATGTCGCCCCAGAAAACTGTAGGAAAAATGAGGAGATTTGCGTCTATCATAATAAGGTGCAATCGAATAAGTCTTGGTGAGGCGGTATACAGAAAGGGAAGAAGAGCGCTAAACTAAAGGGGCTACTCGTTTGCCGGAGTAAGACCCGCAGGAGCGGGAGGGGAGGCGATGACATTGCCCAGCACGTCACGTAAGGGAACCGGTCCGAAAAAGCGACTGTCCTCCGACACTGCCGGGTTGTCTCCCAGCACGACGATAAACCCTGCTGGAACGAAAATTCGAGGAACCATGCTTTTCTTTCCGTCAGAAGTCAAGCGGGGCGATTGTTCGTAGTAGTCGAGCAAATCGCGTACATAACTGACGTTGACCAACGCAGGGTCTTTCACCTCTTCGCCCGGAAGATAAGCCACGCGCTTGATGATCACGTCGCGTCCTTTTTGCAAAACGACGACATCGCCGCGCTTAAATTTTGAGTTGAGAAAACTTTGCCGACGCACCAGCACCGATTGCCCGTTTTGATAAGTTGGCATCATGCTTTCACCCCGCACAATTCCGAGGCGAAATGTGAAGACGAACAAAAATACGACGATCAAAAATACTCCTACAAAGAGAGTTTGACGGCGGGCTATCGGCGAGAGTGATTTTAGCATAACGATTGGAAAGCCGGGTGAAATAAAAAGTTTGGGATAGACCCGAACCCGCACACAGCGTTGAACTTTCTTTAGATGAGGTACGCAACTTTTGGATTCTTTGATGCGCGAGTTAGAGGCGGGAAAGGTTCAGGCTTTGTTGCTTGTCACCTTTGCCGCTCTCACCCTCATTGCGCTTGTATTGATTATGGCACTTTCCCTCCGAATGAGGAAACTTATGTCTCGATTGGACGCACTTACGGGCGGAGCGGGCGGCGACATCGAACAAACCTTGACCACGCACCTCGAAATTGTACGAACCGGCGAGCGACGCATGGAAACTCTGGAGCAAGCCGTCGCTATCTTGCAAGCGCAAATGCCCGCGTGTCTTCGCAAAACCGGGCTGGTTCGCTTTGATGCCTTTGAGGACGTAGGCGGTGAGCAGAGTTTTTCGCTCGCTCTGCTTGATTTCAACAACAATGGGTTTGTGCTGAGTAGCGTTTATTCCCGCAACGATGTGCGTGTCTACAGCAAAGCCATTCGGGACGGACGCGCAAGCCATACCCTCTCGCAAGAGGAGGAACGCGCCCTGCGTGAAGCCAACTAAAAAAGTATTGAGTGTTAAGGATTAAGTGTTGAGAATACGGACACCACAACTCTAAGCAAACCTGCAAAGACCTATCCCGACCCTACCCCTGTACCTAAATTATGGACCCAGTAGAAAAATTATTAATTGATCGTTGCAAAAGCGGCGACCGTGCCTCCTTCGATACGCTAATCCGCAATTACGAAAAGCGCGTCTACAACCTCGCCTATCGCCTGAGCGGAAGTTACGACGACGCAAACGACATCAGCGTAGATGCTTTTCTACGAGTATACACGGCAATTAAACTCTTCCGGGGCGATTCTCATTTCTCGACATGGCTTTTTCGTATTGTCACAAACGTTTACCTGGATCGCCGCAAGCGCCAGAAAAACAAACAGCACCTCTCGCTAGAGGAATACATCGAACTTGAAGAGAACAGCGTCTCGCGGCAAATCGAAGACCCCGCTCCCACTCCCGAAGAAGCCACCCAGAGCAAAGCCCGCACCGACTTGCTTCAATCCGCGATTTCGAGTTTGCCCGACTATCAGCGCACGATGGTTATCCTCTTTCACACTGAAGGACTTACTTATGAGGAGATCGCCGAGGTGATGCAACTTCCGATTGGAACCGTGAAATCACGCTTGAATCGCGCCCGTTTAGTGCTTCGAGAAAAACTTAGCCCGATCAAGGAACTTTTATAATCGGGAGATAGTCCAAAGAACAGAACTACCCGAAACATTAAAACCGTCAATAGAGTAGTCACTTTATTTCCTCAGAATGAAAGCCTTCTCTTCAAGTAGAAAGCGAGAAGAGAAATCTTTTTCACTGAGACGATCCGAACAGAGAATGAAGGACAGAAGCGATGCAACGAGAAGATGCACGAGAACTGTT
>JACMPS010000019.1 GCA_014377395.1 Chthonomonadaceae bacterium | reverse complement strand
TGATGGTAACTTCGAAATTTCCCCATTGTTTGATGGATTTGGAAAACCGGGAAAAACTAGTGATTGTCGTTGATTATGATCAACAAAAGGGCGAATACTACAAAACAGATGCGTTTCCCGGATAAAACAGAGTCGCCCCGCTCTGGAAGTTACCCTCGTTTCAACCTCACGAATCCCGACTCCTCTTTTTCTTAGGCGCAAAAGAGGCTGCCATGAGCGTGACGACACTCTTCTCTACGTTTTCCCCGCCCTCCTGCCGATAATTCTCTTCGAGAAAAGCCGCACTCCTTTGCGTAGGCGTGTGATCCCCTTCTTCATGGACAAGAAAAACTTGTTCCGGGGCGTGATCCCGGAACATTGGGACGCAATCCCAGAGCAAGTTTATCCCGTCCCGATACAACTAAATCTCAGGAGAATACAAAGGTCCAGCACCGATTTCATTCCCGACAAGGACGCGCAACTACCGCCCTATCTCAACAACCTCGTCACCTATGCCAACGCAAATCTCGTCGCGCTCACCCTTGTTGCCGGGGACATCGCCCCGATTTCTACCGGAGCCACCGCTTACGGAACCGCGCTCAACAATGTGGCAACCGCGAAAGAAGCACTCAAGCAAGCCATTCTGACCAAAGACGCCGCCCGCAAAACCGTGACCACCAATGTCCGAGTTCTCTCCCGCAAAGTGCAGGGCATCGCCGCCGTGACACCCGCACAGAAAGCCGCACTCGGTTTGTCGCCGCGCACCGGGCAACGACAGCGCACGGCTCCCCTCACCCCGGCGGGCTTGATCGCCACGGCTTCCGCTGACGGAACCAACACGCTGTCCTGGAGCCGAAACACCAATAAACCCACCACGATCTTCGTAATCGAAGCATCCTACATGGGTGGAACCGGGTGGGTTTACGTAGACGCAATCACCTCAACGCGCTACCAACATCGGGGGCAGATTCCGGGCGTCACCGTTTACTACCGTGTCACCGCAACCCGCAACAAGCAGTCCTCCGAGCCGTCACAAAGCGCGAGCGTCTACGGACCGCCCCGCAGAATTGTCACCGATCTGAAAATTGCGGCGTAGATTTTCACCCGTTTTCGTTCTTTGTCACTGGGGAGACGCGAAAAGTCGCGCCTCCCTTTTTTAGAAGGGAGGCCATCTCTCGGTTTCATCGAAATCCATTTCAGGCAGGAAAACCCGGCTTTGCAGGAGAACAAGTCAGAGAGAACAGCCCCGCTTTGACGATGCCAGACAGGAACGAGTGAGACCATGAAATTTTTTATGCTTGTAGGGGTACTTGCCCTTGTGCTTGCCACACTGCACGGCGGAAAGTCGGACGATGCCTCTAAGTCAGATGTCTCGCTCTCAGTAGACCAGAGCCTCTATGCAGGTTCCGAGAAGTGCGCTTCATGTCACAAAGACTACTCGGAAACCTGGAAAACCTCCGCTCACAACAAAATGATCCGCCCACCGATCCTGTCGGGTCCCGATCAAACCGTTTTCGCGGATTTCAGCAAGCCGAGCGAGTTCCGCCCCTTTGAGTTGAAGGACGTCAAGTGGGTGATCGGGCATCGGTGGAAGCAACGCTTTATCGGCGTCGTCAACGGTGAAGAAGTGGTGTTTCCCGCGCAGTGGAGCATTAAGGAGGCGAAATGGCAACCCTATACCGGAAAAGCCGATTGGTGGTATCCCCTTCATCCCGACTGGAAAACGCGCTCGAACTTCAAGTTGTGCGCCGGGTGTCACTCCACAGGTGTGGATACGAAAACGCAGACATGGAAAGAACTTAACATTACCTGCGAAAGTTGTCACGGTCCCGGCAAAGCACACTCCCTTAAGCCCGCCGTTGAGAACATTGTGAACCCGGCGCGACTGAGTACAGAGCGTTCCGTCGAGGTCTGTCTTTCGTGTCATCAGGCGGGAAAACCGGGCGGGGACGAACTGGCGTGGCCCGCAGGCTTTTCCCCCGGCAAAAAATTGGCGGATTACTGGAAAGGGTTTGCGCCGGAAGGCAAGCAGACTTCCGAGTTCTGGACAAACGGAACTGCCCACAAAAACCGCGTGCAGGGCAACACTTTTCTTCAAAGCAAAATGCACTTTGCCGGGCTGCAATGCTCCAGCTGCCACGATTCGCATGGGTCGCGCCACACCTCCATGACCCTTAAGTCGGCGACAACCAACGCTCTGTGCCTCACCTGTCATGGACCCGGAAAGCAGGTCGGTCCTAACTATGTGAGCATTACGGAACATACGCACCATGCACCAAACAGCACGGGAAGTCAGTGCATTTCATGCCACATGGCGAAGACGGGCGAAAACTCTGTGGGAGCGGAGTCACGCGATCACACCTTCAATTTCGTTTCCCCAGCGGTTTCAATTGGTGACAAAAATGTTAGCAAGAAAGACCCGAACAGTTGCAATCTCTGCCACGCGGATAAAACCGCAGAGTGGGCATTGGCAACCACGAAAAAATGGTATCCAAAATTGAAATAGCGTCGCAGAGGAATTTGTGTAGGATAGCCCCGATCTCATCTCGCAGATCGGGGCTTTCTGGTTTATCGCTATTCCGTTTTCCTGAAAAAATTACTCCTCGGTTGCAACTTTCTCTTCTCGAACTGGGTCATTCAGGGCGTAAGAGTAAATTTATCGGTGGTGATGCCCATTTCGTTGAGAACGGGAAATTCGAGATTGCCTTTGTACCCCAATTGGTAGAGGGACTGCGCTTAGAACGCAGAAAGTGAGAGTTCGAATCTCTCTGAGGGCATGGATTGCAAGTTGTGTCTTGAGGTTACGCTTCTATCGTTCAGCGGCAAAGACCCCCGGTTGTCAACCGGAAAACTGGAGTTCGATTCTCCGTAGGAGCGTTTGTGAGGAAGGATGGCAGAGCGGTGATTGCACAGATTTGCTAAATTTGCGGGGCGAAAGTCCCACGGGAGTTCGAATCTCCCTCCTTCCGTTTTGATCAGGGCAACGTTTTCTCTTTGCGAGAGAGGTTTTGTTGGGTATCGATCTCTCCAGGCAACCTGTCCCATGCCCTGAGCGATAAAAATTATCAACCACACCAGTGTGCTAATTTGGGAGAAACATAGGATATAATCTTGTTGGAGGCAAACCCATGAGCGACTTTTCAGTTTCATCTAACCCGGAAACGGCAACGACAACGTCCCGCACATTAAACCAACTTTTTGCGGAGATGTGGCGTCTTAACGCCCATATGCGTCAGGAACAGGCAGAGATAGACCGTCTCAAAGCCGAAACGGATGCACTCAAACAAGAGACGATCCGTCAGAAAGCGGAAACACAGGCTATCTTCGCCCGAATCGAGGTAATTGTTTAAGCCATGCTCAAAGACATCATCGGCTTTGGCAAACAACTTGTTTCTTTAACTCGTGACGTTGACCAAAATAAAACAGCGGTCAAAGAAGTTCGCATCGAAGTGAAAGAACTGCGGGAAGAAGTCAACAAACTCCGTCAAGAACTCAATGGATTGGCACGGGTAGTCGAGCGGCTGGCGTTCGAGTTGCAGAAAGACCGTGAAAGTGCTTCACAAGAACGCCGCATTCAACTGCTTGAAATCGAAAATCGTTTTCTCCGTTTTGAGCGGTCATCACTTCCCCCCCCTTCATAAGTTGTCTAAAAGGCTAACCCCCAGTCGAAGGATGTAAAGTTAGCCCGAGACTAACTACCTTCCCCTTGAATGCCAGAGTACCAAAGACTAAATCCCATGAACGAGCCACCCGAAACAGAACGCGAAAAATTACGTGAGCGAATACAGAAGAAAGGTCGAGACTTGTGGATTTCACACCTCCTGATGGCGCAATGCCTGACAGTTCCCCTCATTATAGTGTTCGGCTCGAACCCACTACACAAATCTTTTCCAGAGCGGTTGATTGATGCAACCATCATGGGGTTGATCGCGTTCGGAGTTCTCTACGGCTTTCGAGCCTATG
>JACMPS010000223.1 GCA_014377395.1 Chthonomonadaceae bacterium | reverse complement strand
TTCCTTTTTGCTGTAGGCTTGGGATGCGGGGCGGTTTTCCTCACCACACGCCGCTTGAGGGAGGAGATCATTCTTTTCCTCACCGAACACCCCGCAATACGTAGTCGCTTTTCGGTTGTCACCGCCACCGCCACCGCTACGCTTCTCTTCAAGGATTCGGGAGTGGTCTCCGTCGCGCTTTTGCTGATGGCGGTCTTACTGGGGTTGTTGTGGGAAATTATTGGGCCGGAGAGTAGGGGGTAAACTCGGCACGGTAATAGCCGATCTTCAGTACCTGACCTGAAATGTTCCCTTGTCAAACGGTCTTTCTTTCCCATTTCTATCTTTCCCTCCGAGTCTATTTTGTTTGAATCTGTGCTTTAATAAGGGCATGGAACGAGACCTACAAGACATCAAAGAAGAGGTGAGGGCGCGAGTGGATTTAGTCGAACTGATCGGCAACTACACCCGCCTCAAACGCGCCGGAAAGAACTGGACGGGACTCTGCCCCTTTCACGCCGACAAAAAACCCTCTTTCAGCGTTTCGCCCTCTATCGGGATTTACAAATGCTGGTCTTGTGGGGAAAGCGGCGACCTTTTTAAGTTCGTTCAGAAAAAAGAAAACCTTGAATTTATCGAAGCCCTTGAATTTCTTGCGCGAAAAGCGGGAGTCGAGTTTGAGCGACGTGCTCCCGGTAGCAACGACCCTGCCCACCCCGAAAAACCGAGTGAACGCGAAGAAGCCCTCGAACTTAACCGTGTTGCTGTCGAATTCTTTCTAGAGCGGTTTTTCAAGAGCGAATTTGCTCAGGAATACCTCAACAACCGGGGAATTCATCGCACCACACAGGAGCAATTCGGCATCGGGTTTGCGCCGCCGGAGTGGGAAGCCCTCACGTTGCACCTGCAACACAAACGCCTTAATGTCACCCTTGCCGCCCGAATTGGTCTGATCAAGCCCCGCAAAGAAGAGGGGGCGGGATTTTATGATGCGTTCCGCAATCGCCTGATGTTCCCCATTTTCGACCTGAGCGGGCGCGTCATCGCTTTCGGAGGACGTGCGCTCGGTGATGACCCCGCGAAATACCTCAACTCCGAGCAGTCGGCTCTTTTCGACAAATCCCGCACCCTTTACGGTCTTAACTTCGCCCGCAAAAAACTCTCCGCCGATGTCTCTCCCGTTTTCGTTGAGGGATATGTGGACGTGGTGCAGGCACATCAGGCAGGATTTACGCAATGTATCGCCACGTTGGGAACCTCCATGACCGAGCAACACGCGCAAATGCTCGTGCGCTACAGCCCGAAAGTTATTATCTGCTATGACAGCGATAACGCGGGAATCAAGGCGACCCTGCGCGGGGCAAGCGTATGGGAGTCTATCGGTGTGAACGGAGCCGAGGTGCGGGTTGCCGTCCTTCCCCCCGGCGACGATCCCGACTCGATCTTGCGGCGCGGCGACATTGCCGGATTTCAGAAAGCCCTCGATGCAGCAAGCCCCCGCATAGATTTCGAGATCGAATTAGTGCGCCGCAAGCATGACACCAACACGGATGCGGGCAAACTCGGAGCCTTGCAGGAGATCATTCCGATTCTGGCGACCCTGTCCACGTACCTTGACCGAGCGCGTTACGTGCAGAATCTCGTTTCGCTCCACCCACTCTACCACTCCTACGGACTCGCCCGCGTCACCGAACAGATGCTCTCCGACATCGCTCATTACGCGCAAAATCTCTCGGCGCGTGATCGGGGATACCCGGAAACCCACCAGCAGAACGGCGGCACTCTCAGCACAAACCCTGAGCCGCCCCTTTTTCGTCCTCCCTCTGCCGATCAGTGGGGCTCTACCGGAAACGGACAAAACCAATCTCAACCTCCTTACCCTCGTCCGCCACAAAACGGAGGCTTTTCCCGCAATGGACAGAGCGGGCAAAATCTGAGGCGTGATGGCAAGCCCTGGAAACGACGCGATGAACCGACGGGTCCGCCTACCGATCCCTCTGTTCCTCCGGCAACGCCGCCGATCCTGACCCGTGCCGAAAAAGCGGAGCGGCAAATCTTACGCGCTCTGTTCACAATTGAATGGCGCTCCTACATTTTAAGTCGTTTGCACCAAGAGTACCTAATTTCGGAAGCGGGCAAGCGATTGTATGAGCGTATTTCGCGCACTCCCGCCAATGAAGAGGGCAAAGTAGAGGAGAGATCGCTTTTGTCCCTCTTGGAGCATGAGGAAGCACACAGGGAAAGCGTAAAAGTCCCCGATGATCCTTATGCAGAGGAAGAAAATCAATTATTTTTTGCAGAATCTCGTTTCTTAAGGCAACTCATGGAGGAATCATCTTTCGGGTTAGCGAATGAACCGTTGAGTGAAGCAACGGTTCAAGATTGTATTCGCATTTTGCAAGGCGACCGACAAGAACGTGAACACCGTAATCTCGCTACCCTGTTGCATCAGGGTTCCCCTCTCTCGGAGGAAGAGCGACGCGATGCGATCCGCCGCTATCAAGAGCAGGCACGACAAAGCAAAACCTCTCCCGACGAGAAAACTAAATAGTCTGAGTTGCAACCTTCCGATTTTCGGATAGAGTGAGATCAAAGTCGGATTGAGCCGACGAAAAGATAGTTGCCTTCGGAGAAGGAGTGAACTCGCTTGGGAACGTTAAATTTCGTCCAGAAGTCCCCTGAGAAGCGGATGATGCCGCCTCTTTTCCCTAAAAATCGGGAAATGTCTCGCGCCCTCCCCCCTGATATTGCTGAAACGGAAGTGAGTGAACTCACTCCTCCCCTTCCCGTCGAGGAGATGCTCGCCTTTCTCAGCCCGGATGTGTTTACCCCCCTACAAGACCTGACCACCTGCGCGGGTGAGCCGGGAAAAGCCCTGCGAAGCGAAGAGACCCCGCAATGCGACGGCTACCCTTTCGACGATACCGTGCGAATGTGGCTCTGTCAGATCGGACGAATCCCCTTACTCACTGCCGATCAAGAGCGTCGTCTTTCGCAAGCAATCACCGGGGAACGCACTAATCCTACCGCCGCAAAACGCGCAAAAGACGAACTGACACGCTCCAATTTCCGCCTTGTCGTCTCGATTGCCAAACGCTACAGCGGACGCGGTGTTTCCTTCTCCGATCTGATTCAAGAGGGAAATATGGGACTCATGCGTGCCGTCGATAAGTTTGATCCCTCCAAAGGATTTCGGTTCAGCACCTATGCAACCTGGTGGATCCGCCAGTCCATCAGCCGCGCCATCGCCGATCAGGGGCGCACCATTCGAATTCCCGTTCACATGGTCGAAACGATCAATCGCCTGATCAAAACTTCCTCCTCTCTTCTCCAGATCAACGGACATGAACCCTCGCTCGAAGAACTCGCAAAAGCCATGAAGATGACGCACGAGCGAGTCGCCGACATCTTGCGCGTTGCCTCCGAGCCGCTTTCTCTGGAAACTCCTATCGGCGAAGAGGGAGACAGTCACCTTGCCGATTTCGTCGAAGATCATTCAATTCCCTCTCCCTCCGAGTCCCTTTCCAACCGAATGTTGCGCGAGAAAATAAGCGATGCCCTTCTCGATCTGACGGGGCGTGAACGCGAAGTCCTGATTATGCGCTTCGGATTGGACGGCAACTGTCAGAGAACGTTGGAGGAGGTGGGCAAGCATTTCGCCGTCACCCGTGAGCGCATCCGCCAGATCGAAGTAAAAGCCCTTAAAAAATTACGCAATCCGCGCTGTAGTCGTCAGATTCGCGCTTACCTCGAATGGCAATAAACACTAAAATTTCACATGAAATCACCAAAGGGAGAAGGCTGTAGAGAGGCTTCTCCCTTCTTTCTTTTTTGCTGATTGCCTGACGAGTAAATGGCTCTCTCACGCTAAAAGGAGTTTCGGTGTATAATGCAAACAATCTTTCGAGATTAAATCTTTTGGAATGAAGACCGAGATCGGAAAAAGACGAATCTGGAACTGAGACACCTTGAAACGTTTGTCTTTGTCGTGCGCGAAGAAAGTTTTACCCGTGCGGCGGAGGCTCTCTATTTAACCCAACCTGCGGTCACACGACAGATTGCAGTGCTTGAGGCGGAAATGAAAACGCGCTTGCTCGACCGTCTGGGCAAACGGGTACAGATGACTCCGGCAGGGGAAGCGCTTTATCGGTACGCACAGGAAATCTTGCGGCTTTCCGAAGAAGCGATCCAGTCAGTGGACGACGTGAGGGGGGCACGTGCCGGGAAAATTCGGGTGGGAGCCAGCATCACGGTAGCGACTTACCTTTTGCCGGAGCAACTTCGCCGATACCGCGAAACCTTTCCCGGCGTCGAACTCAGAGTACACACGGGCGTCTCCTCGCACATTGTGGACATGGTGACGCAGGGACTCGTAGATGTCGGCATCGTCATGGGCGTGGAAGGCGGCATCGAACACACGGTTTATTTTCTGCGTTCGTTTCCTTCCGTCGTTGTCGTGCCGCCCGATCATCCTCTTGCAAGCCGCAAAGAGGGGATTCGCAGGGAAGAACTCGCGGGAATTCCTTTGATTTTAATGGAAGAGGGGATGCACCTGAGAACGCTGGTGGATCGGCTTTTGTCGGAGGCGGGCGTGGAGGAACACGTTTCGCTCGAACTGGACAACGTCGAATCGATCAAGCGTATGGTTCGCGCAGGCTTGGGAGTGACGCTTCTTCCGCTGATGACCGTCGCGGAAGAGGTGAGCGACAAACGTCTCATGGCACTCCCCCTGACCGATGTGCCTTCCGCCAATCGCCGCCTTGCACTCATTCATCGGAAAGACAAATACGTTTCGCTTGCATTGAGGGAGTTTCTGGAGCAGTTCCAGAGAGAGTTTTCGGAGCAAGAATCATGAAAATAAATCACGGGACGGGGAAAAAGAGCGTGTGTGCTATTGGTCTGGCACTTGCAGGGAGCCTTTCGCTTTTGCCGTCCCCGGCGAAGGCACAATTCCCCGGGTCCCCGAATGGCAATGGCGGTAGCCGCCTCTTCAATCCCTATGCGATTCGTCTCACTCGCGTCTGGAGTGAGACGCTTCAAGACGCCGTAAAACTGATTGACGTGGTGCCGGTGACGGGAGATCGTGCAAATGTTTTGATGCTGATCGAAGGGACCGACGCACTGGATTACAAGCGCAAACTGCGACTGACGCACTGGGACGGACTGCGTTTCAGCAAGGACGATGAGACCGAGTTTCTGGGAAAACCTCTGGACGTGCTGGTCACCGGAATTTTGCGGGAGGCAAAGCCTCTAACTCCGGTGCCGGGTCAAAAGAAGCCGAAACGCCCGGTGCAAATGAAACAGATTGTTTCTTCTTCGGGTGTCTACGAGTGGAACGAAGGCAAATTGAATCGCTTCGCCGAGCCGCCGATTGGCGTGAAAGCCCTGATTGATCTGGACAAAACCCCCGGCTACCTGCTGACTGGGAGCGGAGACGGGGCAAACCTTTTCAACCTCAACAATGCCGTTTTGCAACAGGTCACAGATTGGAAGGTTCCCGAAGACGCAAAGGGGTTTGTCCGGTACGGTGTGGGAATGCAGGATTTCGACGGCTCCGACGCGGTACAAATCGAAAACGGAACCCGGTTTGTGCAAGCGGTCTGGCGAGAAAAGCAACGATGGTTTATTTGTCTAAAACGCGGAAAACTTGCGCCTGTGCCGGGAAACCCGAACGCAACAACTGGCGACAAACTCGTGATCTACGTTCCGAAACTGAGCGCAAGAGAGAAGTCTTTCTGGCAAATGCGCCCGGAAGATTTAGAGGCGACCGAGGCAACAGAGGCGATAGCGGGGCGCGTTCTCGATGTGCGTGTCGGCGATCCTAAAAACGACGGCAAAGAAGGAATTCTTTTGCTGACCTCAGAGGGCAACGACGGCAAGACGCGCAAACTCACCTTTTTCCTGCCGGACAAGTAAGGGTCTCACGTTACGCACCCTGCCTTGTTAGTGACACTGGAAAAAGTGTTAAGTATTAAGTGCTGAGGTAAAAATTTTCTCATGCCCCCACCCTGATCTCATCCAATCAGTCCCCAAGACCCCTCCCCCAAAATCCGGGAGAGGGGAGCAGATGCAAAAACCTTCTCCGTCTCTGCTTTTTTATCTTTGTCTCTTTGCGTGAGGTCTCCCCTTCCCTCTTCTTTCTTTTCTTGTATTTCTCTGTGACTCTAACGAAGTGGGTGGTAAATTCTATCCCCTTGCGCAAGGTGAGTAAAGGTCGTGCCTTCGGTCAGGGGTGAATGGGGGTGCCGTTACGCCGTACTTCCCAGTGCAAATGGGGCCCCGTCGAAAGCCCCGTCGAACCGGAATAAGCGATGACATCACCCTTGCGGACGGTCTGACCTTCCGAAACAACAAGACGCGAACAGTGACCGTAAAGTGTGGTTAACCCACGCCCGTGATCGAGAATCACGCAGTTGCCGTACCCGCCCGAATGACCGGAAAGAATGACGATGCCACTATCGGCGGCGTGAATTGGGGTTCCGGTGTGAACCCCAAAATCGGTTCCGGCATGAAGTTTGCGGCGGTGCAAGATCGGGTGATACCGATACCCGAAATTAGAGGTAATGGGCCCGTCTACAGGACGCCGAAAACTTCCGGTTCCCATAGAGGGCAGGGGGGCATTGTCTGGCTCGTCCTCTTCCGGCGGGGGCAGGGGTTCCTGTACTCGCCGCGATTTTCGGGAAGGGTTAGGTGCGTTTGCTCTTGCGCGACGACGGGCTTCCGCCGCACGAGCGCGGTTCGCCGTATTACGTCGGTGGCGAAAGGCGGCAGCTTCTCTTGCCTCCGCTTCACGCCTTCGTCGGATCACCTCTGAGAGTTGGCGGATACGCTCGGACATCGCTTCCGCTTCCCCGGCAATGTCATCGAGTTCGTCTTGTGCCTGAGAGCGTTGTGACTGTGTGACTTTCAGGATTTGTTGCTGACGCGATTTCTCCTGAAGCCACTCATCTTTTTGTGCCTCGTACTGTCCGGCGAGTTCTTGCTGTTCTCGCTGTTGCGCTTCCAGATCACGCTTATCCTGTTCTATGCGCTTCATATCCTGCTTCACGCTGTCAATCAATTTGGCGTCACTTTGCACAATGTGGCGCACATAATGCCCGCGTGACATCAAATCCTGCACCGAGCGCGACTGCAACAGCACCTGCGCGTAGGTGATTTGTCCTCGTTCGTAATTCTCTTTGACTCGCACGGAGAGCAATCGCCGTCGCTCTTTCAAGCGTTCGGTCGTCGTCTGCAACTGATCAATGGTGTTGGTGTGTCGAGTTTCCAGACGGCTGATTCGGGATTGGGTGCGTCCCAGTTTCGACTGCGCCCGGTCAATTCGCCCCCTCACGTCCGACAGCGACTCGGTGACACGCTCCGCTTTCGCTGAGGCATCGTTGAGCTTTACCTTGACGTTGTGCATTTTCGACTTGAGACCGTTTAATTTTACCGCGACTTCATGCCGCTTTTTTGCGGCTGTTTTTGCTTCTTTCGAGGAGACACCCTTTTGCTTTTGACGTTTCGGGGGCCCCGCCGACAGAGACAGCGGAACCGTCAAGGAGATAAGTGCAAGGATGAGTAAAGTTAGATTTCGAGACATCATAGAGGCATTTTGCTTAAATTAATCGTTCTGTGTCCGAAGTAAGTCCTACGCTCATTCGTGGTTGCCACGCCCGTTTGTGATTGGATATGGGGCGGCACGGGAGCGCGGACTTCAGTCTTGCGGAAAACATATCAGCTCAACTTTTCAACACACTCTCTAAATTTGTTTCAGAAAGCGGCGCATCGAAAGATAACTGCCCGTCACTCCGATAAACGCACCGACAGCCACCAGCAGAAAGAAAACCTGCGCGGGTCCGATGAGGGTAGGGACATCCCCGATCAACGGTGATTTCAAGGAAACCACGAATTTCGACACCTCGCGCCCACAAAGTAGAATCACCCCGGCGGCAATCATCCCACCAACCGTGCCATGAAACAGCCCTTCGAGCAAAAGCGGCATCCGAATAAATCCTGGGGTCGCGCCCACAAGTTGCATCACCCGAATCTCGCGCCGACGTGCAAAAACAGTGAGGCGAATCGTGTTCTGAACGATAAATAGCGTTGCGGCAAACAATCCAAGCGCGACGGAAAACCCGATCACGCGAATCAGTCCTGCAAAACCGATCAAAGTACGGACTTCCTCGCCGGGATCAATCACTTTTTCGATGTCGGGAAAATCGGTTTTGCGTCGTAGTCGGCGGGCGAGTTCGGACACGTTTGTGGCGTCCTTGAGTTCCACTTCGAGTTTGTCGGGCAGGGGGTTTTCGGTGAGTGCTTCGGTCATTTCCGGTTCCTGCGATTGAAACTGTGCCCACGCAACCTCTTTGGGATAAATTTTCACTCGTGAAACGAGCGGCATTTGCGAAAGGCGCGTTTGGAGTTCGAGGGTGGTGTCACGCTCGGCAGTGGAAGGCAAAAACACATCAATCGAGTTGAACTTTTGCGGTTGCATCCGTGCCACTTCGCTCAGCCGATACGCTGACCACACCGACGCACCGAACACCGCTAGTGCCATTGTCACCGTGCCGAGTGCCGCTAGCGACATCAGCCCGTTGCGCCGAATGTTGAGAAACGCCTCACGAATCAAAAAGGGGATCGAATTGAGGTTCATCGGGTCACGCTCTGTCTTGCTTCGCGCACGTCCGTTGCTTCTTTGTAGACGCCGCACTTCTCGTCACGAATCAAAACGCCTTTCTCAAAACCGAGAACGCGCCGCTCCATCCGATCCACAACGGCGTGATCATGCGAAGCCACCACAATCGTCGTGCCTCGCACATTGATGTGATTCAGCAATTCCATAATAGACCAGGATGTTTCGGGATCGAGATTTCCGGTGGGTTCGTCGGCAAGCAGAAGCGGGGGATCATTGACAAGGGCGCGGGCAATGGCGATGCGTTGTTGTTCGCCGCCGGAGAGTTGGTGCGGAAAAGCGTCCGGGCGATGCGCCATCCCCACCATTTCAAGGGCATTGGGAACCTGTCGGCGGATGACCTGACGGTTCGCTCCAATCACTCGGAGGGCAAACGCAACATTCTCGTACACGGTTTTGTTGGGGAGCAGTCCGAAGTCTTGAAAGACTACGCCGAGTTTACGGCGAAGAGAAGGAATTTCCCGCAAACGCATTTCGGTAAGGTTTTGTCCTGCGACGATCACGGTTCCGCTTGTCGGCTTTTCTTCTCGGTAAAGCAATTTAAGGAAAGTGGATTTCCCGGCTCCGGTGGCTCCCACGACAAAGACAAACTCGCCTTTAGAGATTATCAGAGAGACATGATCGAGGGCTGTATAATCGTCGCGGTAGGTGACGGTGACATCGCAAAGTTGAATCATAAGGCAGACACGCTAAAAAATGGGGCTTTCAGAATAACTCTGTTAAACCCCATTTTCCATCGTTCTGTCAAGTTTTAGCGTTTTAAGGTGCTGAGCGGGATAAATCCGTCAGTCTCGATTCCCGTTGTCGCAAAGAATGTTTTGCTGAAATTATCGCAGGAGGCGCAGGCTTTTGTCGGGGCGGCACCCGCCTTCGCAAGTTCCCGGTTGCGCTGATAAAACTCATTGTTCCAGATCTCCGAGAAGGGCGTTTCCAGCAAATTGCCGTAGGAGAACGTTTCCTTGAAAGGGGAACAACAGCCGAGCGTAATTTCTCCATTGTAGGTGACACGGAACTGTTCGCCCCAGTAGAAACTACAGGCAAACGGCTTTTTCGGGTCGCTCCACGAAATATCTTCCGAAGGGAAAGATTTGCAACGGACACCGAGTTCTTCCATGCGCTTTTTGGCGGCGTCCATTTCGCGGTGGTAACTGTCGGGAGTGCGCTTATTGCGAAAGCCCCAATCGTAACCCGCATAGGTGATGCAATTGATGAAGTCCACACCGAATTCCGCCGCTTGCTCGACAAACGGAACGAGTTCGCCCTCGTTTTCGTTCAGCATCACGTAGTTCAAGCCAATCAAAGGAAAGCGGGCTTTCGTTTCTTCGCGCACCCGAATCAGACGACGGATATTGTCGTGAAGCGGTTGCAATTTGCCGCCGCGTCGCACTTTACGGTAGGTTTCCGGGGTGGCGGCATCAATCGAAATGTTGAGTTCGGTCAAGCCACAATCCATCATCCTGTAGGCTTTTTCCTCGTCAATCAACGCGCCATTCGTGTAAATGCCGATTTTTGCCCAGGGACGTTCTTTTCGAGTGTAGGCGACAACATCGAAAAAGTCGGGGTGCATCATCGGTTCCCCGAAACCATTCAGCGAAATGTTCAAGGCATAGGGAAAGTTCGCGAGAATCTTTTTGTAGTTCTCGAATTCCATGTCGCCGAGTTTGTAGGGCTTCAATCCAAGCGAACGCAAACATTGAATACACGCAAGATTACAGCGATTCGTCATCTCGATTTCAATGCCCGTTGGGTGGCTTTTCATCAAGAGCGGTTTCTCCTGCATTTCCTTTTCGTAGAGACGTGCGTTTAGCATCACTTTCGGGTGCAACAGTACACTGAAGGCGTCGTTCTCCTTGAGTTTATGGTATTGGCTGACTAAAGAATCAAGCATCGTTGCCCCTTTCGAGGAAGA
>JACMPS010000222.1 GCA_014377395.1 Chthonomonadaceae bacterium | reverse complement strand
GAATCCGACACGATGCAACAAACCCGGCGGAATAAATGTCTTTCTGGCGGCTACGCCAATAGTCCTGCGGACAAAAACAGAGTATGATTACGTTTGCTTCCAATCTGGAAGAGGAACGTTCTCAGTACTCTCCAATGAGTCAGGTGTCCGAGTTTTAGCCAATTCAGGGGCGGTACGGGGCGTCCTTGAAGCAAGCCCGGTACACGATTTGCGGAGAAAGACCGTGCGCTCTTGCCGCCGCCTTCACGTCCTCATATTCCGGTGAAAAGGCGACTTCTTTCCCCTTCCATTTACCGACTTTCACGCGGATATCGCCGTACTCGGTGGAAACGACGTGCATTTCTCGCTCCAGCGTAAATCGCTCCCAGGTTGTATGGCGCACCCCGAAAGTGGAGGTTTCGAGAAATAGTATTTCCGCCATTGTCTCACGCAAACCCGGCGTACAAAGAACGGATACAATCACGGCAGGACGATTTTTCTTCATTTGAACCGGGGCGAAAAACACATCGAGTGCCCCCGCCGCAAACAATCGCTCCATAAGAGGCTCATAGAATTCGGGCGACAAATCGTCTACATTCGTCTCCAGAACAGAGACCGTGCGGGGTGTGTGATCGCCTTTTGCCTTTGTGTCGGCTTTCTCCTCAGAAGAAAGCGCATTGGGGGAGGGGGTATGATCTACAGGTCTGTCTTTCATCAGTGCGATGGCGTGCGGCAAAAGAGGCAACAGCACTTCCAGACCGTCACGCACTCCGCCCGTGCTTCCCGGCAGGGTGATGATCAATGTCTCTCCGGCGATCCCGGCGACACCCCGTGATAACACGGCGCGTGGTAATTTCTGGTAGCCCGTCCAGCGAAGCAGTTCCGCAAGTCCCGGCGCGTCTCGTTCGATAACCGTGCGAGCGGCTTCCGGCGTCACATCACGCGGCGAAAAACCTGTGCCGCCCGTCGTGATGATTAGATCGCAAAGGGGCAGAAGAGTGCGGAGTTTGTCGGCGATTTCCTCTGCCTCATCCGGCAAAAGACCGTGTTCGATCATTTCGTAGCCGTTTTCACGCAGGATGTCCGTTGCCACAACCCCGGAAACGTCTTCGCGTTCTCCCCGAAAACAACCGTCGCTGATCGTCAAAACCACTGCTTTTATCGTCATGCCGTTTTCCTGTTCCTACCCTTGTCTCTTTTCAGGGGTAAATTCGTCCTCAGTACAAAGGGAGAAAGTGACATTTCAACTTAACCCGATTTGTACTCCGTTTGGAGGGGGCGTTCGCGGCACTCCTCCTCTCTGGAGACAATCAAAAGAGAGGCGAAAGAGAGGTCAATAGGATTACCCACAAAGGAGCGGCAGGTAAGCCTGTGAAAGAGGCAGAGAAGTCCTGTGCCTACCCGCCCTCATCCTGCGAAAGAATGGAAACCGCAAGGGCGGTGGCAGAAGGCAGAGTCATTCTGCTTCCCCTGTCCCATGCCTCTCGCCACTCCACAGGGTCAAGCGTGGGGCGCAAACGATCCCTGAGCTTTGCCGCCGCTTCCCGAAAATCTACATCGACCATAAAAAGTTGATCCTGAAAAGCACGTTCCACACTCGCCAACAGCACCACTGCCTCGTTCGCTTTTCCCCACCCTGCACAGAATTTAGAGAGCTTTTGCAGACATTGTGCCACACTCCGGGGTTCCGGCAACGACTCGAAAAGAGAAAGGCTCTCTTGCAATTGCTTTCGCGCCTCTACGGAATTGCCCTGCCGAAAAGCAACTTCCGCCATGTCATAGCGTGTCCAACCTTCACGATCACGGGCGTGCATCCGCCGGCTGACCTCCAGAGCCTGATGGAGACAACGCCACGCCTCCGAGTAATCCTGTTGCAAACAAGCCGCCCAACCCAGACCTCGCCACAGATTTGACTGAGTAAAGGGCAAATATCGCTCGGCAATCGGCAAGATTTCTTCGTAATAAGCCCGTGCCTGAACATACTCGCCCTGTGCCAACGCGATTTCTCCCAGCCCCCAGAGAGAATAATAAAGGGGAGACCAGTCGTTGCTCTTGCGTCCTTCCCGAAGCATTGCCTGAAGAGAGACTTGAGCCTTTTGGGACTCCCCCAGATCCCAGAGACGCAAGGCAACCTTTGCCCGGTATTCGGAGAGATACGAAAGATCACCACTCGCCTCAGCACAAACCAGCGTCGATTCAGCGTATTCCAGTGCCTGGCGCTTATTCCCACGCTCCACCTCCAGAGAAGTCAGTGCCTCAAAAAGATGCATCTGCCACACGTTTTCTCCGCAGACACAAGCCAACGCCAGTGCTTTCTTCAAGAGCCGCTCACCACAGGGATCACCGAGCCAGAATGCCCACGAAGCCACCGTGTACGAAATGCAAACCCCCAGAGCTGTCTCCGGCATAGACTGATGCTGCAATCGTGCGATCCAGTCCCGTGCGTTCTGCACAGGCCAGATGCGTAAACTGTACAGGGCGAATTCCAGACCCAGTGCCGTTTCCGGTTCGCTCTCGACATACAGGGCATGAGCGGCGCAGAGGTTGTCCCGTTCAGTCCAAAGTTGTTTCAGCCAGTCCTGCAACGGTAGTTCCATCTTGCCGGTTTCGGCGAGACGTACCATTCTCAGGAAAAAGTCCGCGTGACGCTTCTGGAGGGGTCTCTGTTCGCTTTGGGAAAGATGCTGAACAGCAAACTCACGGGTCGTTTCCAGAAGGTGATAGCGTCTCTGCTCCTCTTGCCCTTCCTGCATGACAACACAGACCACGAGTGATTTGTGGATAAGAGAAACGAGCAACGGCAGAACATCGGAAAGGGAAACGGTCTCCTCATTGTCTCCAGTCCCCTCTTCCGGGGCGGCACAGATCGCTCTTGCGGCTCTGAGAGTCCACCCTCCCGAAAAAATCGAGAGGCGGCAAAGCAAAGTCCTCTCCTTTTCGTTGAGAAGCGTGTAACTCCAATCAATGGCGGCTTGCAGAGTTCTCTGGCGGGGAAGCGTGGGATCACCACCCTCCAGCAATCGCAATCTGCCGTCGGCGAGGTCGGCGATCTCTCGAACGGAAAGACTGCGAAATAAAGTCGCCACCAGTTCCAACGCCAGGGGAAGCCCATCCAACTGACGACAGACCCGGGCGACGGAGAGCGCATTGTTCGCCGTCAGTTGAAAGGCAGGGGAGGTTAACGCAACGCGATCCAGCAACATCGCCACCGCCTCGTAACGGGACAAAGTCGCCGCAAATGCCACCTTATCCTCCTCCAGACCCGGAAGAGGGGGAACGCTCAAGGGCGTTAACACCTGCACCCGTTCGCCGGGAACGTAAAGCGGTTGCCGACTGGTGCAGAGAATGTGAAGCGTAGAACAGGCTTTCAGCAGAAAGGTGGAAAGATGGGCGCAGGCGTCTGCAATTTGTTCGCCATTGTCCAAAATGAGCAACACACGCTTTCGCCCCAGAAAATGGAGAAGTGTCCCTTCCGGTGTGGCATCAATCCCGCTATACAATCCCAGCGCAAAGACAACGGCTTGCGAGACCGCCTGACCGTCATGTATCGGAGAGAGATCAACAAACAAGATGCCTTCTGGAAAATCCCCCTCGATCTCCTCGGCAACCCGCTTCGCCAGACGAGTCTTTCCAACGCCTCCGGGCCCGGTCAGCGTCACCAGACGTGAGGCTTGCAGGGCACTTTTCACGGACTGTTGCTCTTCAACGCGCCCGATAAACGAGGTCAGCGAAAGGGGCTTCCGGGGCGAAGCCGCCTCAGAAGAGGGGGCAACGGGAGAAAGGGGCAGGGCATCACTCTGCGGGGACGGCAGGGGGCTTTCAGGGTGAACGCGATAGGAGGATTGCGCGAGAAGCGTTTTGTTCTGTGAAGCGGGAAGTTTGAGTGTCTTGTAGAGGTCTTGCGTTTCGAGGGAAGGCTCCGAGCGAAATTCCTTGAGCAATAACAGGCGCAGTTCCCGGTAAGCCAGCGTGAGGGCGGCAAGGTCTCCCGTTCCGGCAAGGGCTTTCATCAAGGCACGTTGGGCGGACTCACGGTACGGATCGGTGAGGACGACACGCCGCAAAAGATTTACCGCTTCAGAGGCGTTCCCTGTTTGCATCGCCTCCACAGAGAGCGACTCCAGCAGTGAGAGCCACTTCTGTTCGCGTACTTCCCGCTCTGCAAAAATCCACTCTTCCGTACAACCCTCCAGAAGCGTACCCCGATAAAGACCAAAAATAATCTTTTGGTCTTCCTGTGTCAGCGGAGTGGAGTTTTGGAGCAGGGTATCGAATAACTGAACGTCGCAGAAAGCATCGGTGAGATCAAGGCGGAGGGTGCGGGGAGTGGAAGGATCGAGCCGCCATGCCTGATCACCGAGGGCGTGACGCAAGTCCACCAGATTGCGGCGCAAGTTATAGAGTGCCTGCTCCTCGCTACTCTCGGGCCATAACGTTCCGGCAAGCCACGAGCGTGGGGACGGCGAATGAGGATGCAACGCCAACAACGTGAGCAGGTCTAATCCGGCACGAGCGCGAAGGCGAGAAAGGGGGACATCGTGCGTCAATACCTGCCGAGGTCCAAAGAGCCGCAACTCGAAAGCAAACGGCTTTTCTGCCGTCTCACTTCTCCTGAAAACGCTCGTTTCTCTCTTGTTCATTCTTTCTCCCCTGTATTTTTTCTCCTTAGGCAACGTTATTCTCCTAGTTTCGGCAACAGTTGGGGACACACCTGCATGATATGATGAGATTGTCGGTTGAATTGGTCAATTTAGAAGGTTCTGTTGATTTTGTCGGCAAAGCCTCACCTCAAGGAAAACTCCATGTCTCCCACTTTTCGCACCGTCCTTCTCTCCACTTTCTTCTGTGTGGGCTCTATTGCAGTCAACGTGCCTTCGGCAGAGGCGCAACTCACCTTCACATTGCTCACGCCTACAGTGACGGCGGGCAGGGGCGACACGATCACGTTCGGCGCAATGCTCACCAACACAACCGGTACTCCGCTGTTCCTGAACAACGATCTGGGGCTGATTGATCCTCCTCTGATCCTCGACGATGCGACGTTTCAGACGCAGTTTCTCCTGCCCACACCGCAACCCACACTCTCCGCCGACGGTACGGCACACCTCTACTCGCTCTTCACCGTGAATCTCCCGTCGAACCCTGCCCTGTATGTGGGCTTCCCTACCTTCTTTAGTGGAAGATTCACGCTCTACGGCGGAGCCACCGACGCCGATCAGGACACGTTGGGAACGCAGGAATTCCGCATCAACCTGGGTCCCACTGCGCCCACCGTTCCCGAACCGGGAACCCTCGCTCTACTCGTCGGTCTTGGAGCGGGCAGTGTTCTCCTCATAAGACGACGCGCACGGGGGGCGAGGAAGGAATGAGGCGGCGATAGGGGCAAGCGGAAGAAAGTCCGGGGAATGAATGAGGTTGCGAAGCGAGTGCGAAGTCGCTGTACCGGGGAATAAATTCCCCGGCTATAAAAACGCGAAGTCCACCTTCGTGGACTGGGAAGTCTGATTACATTGCGCTTGCGGATGAGAAAAAGGATCAAACGCCTCTCTGTATTGACTCCCCTCTCCTTAGCCCATATCAGCGGGTGGCAGAGAGAGGGTGAGTGGACGAGATCAGGGTGAGGGCTAAATTCAGACCGTCGGGAAGAGACACCGGAGGTTAAAACCTCCGGCTACAAAAGCGCAAAGTCCACCTGCGTGGACTCGGTACAAAAGCAATGCGATGGGACTTCCCAGTCCACGGATGTGGACTGGGCTCATCCTTAGCCGGGGAATTTATTCCCCGGTGTCCCTTCGCACTTCGGGAAGGTTGCCCGAAAGTAAAAACCGTATTGTCAAGCCTTGCCACGTCCGCAAGCAGGTAAGAAAGGAAACCCCAATGATGAATGGGAAACTCACCGGCTGTCTACAGAAGGTCAGTCGGGCACTCTCTCTGCCGCTCTTCGCACTCCTCACCATGACAGGAGCGCAGGCACAATTCTCAACGATCCTTCAAGAGATCGGAGATGTCGACATCAACAACCCGCGATTTCAGTACTACCCGTTTACCTACGGATCCAAAGGCAGTAGCCTCTGGGGACCGGGCGTTCCTGGTACACAGTCCATTGATTTCAGTTTGCCGCTTGCCTCTCCCACCTGGACCGAGAAACTCGGCTACTTCTTCAACCCCTGCTTTATCGCGGATTGTACGTTCGGGGCGGGGTTCGAGGCAGGAGTCTCCGCCAATACCCGTGCGACTTTTCGGGCAAGAGCCGACCTTGGTTCAGTAGACTTGGATTGTCCCGGCGGCGTGGGCATCACCTACCCCAAACAACGCGACATCGTGCCGGGAAAACCGTTTACGGTCACCACCTACTGCTATGTCGAGCCAACGGCGTACATGAACATCAACTCTACACACCTGGGGCTGAAGATCGGCGGGAAGATTGATGCGAAACTCGATTTCGCGCTGATTGCAGAAGCCTTCGGAAGCAAATTCGTGGACATCAATCTCTTTAACCTGCTGGGGCTTCCTACCCCGTCCATCAGCGGCGAACATGAACTGATGGACACAGGCAACCTGGTCTCCGGGATTAAAGATATTCAACTGCCTATCCCGCCTAACATCGGTTCCGGGTATTTTCATGTGCCCTCGCTTGGCGCACGGGGTGTTCTCCGCAATGACAAACTCACGGCACGCGCCGCTGATAACTTCCTAACTTTCCGGGCAAGCATCACCAATCTTCTGTTGCAATATACGGCGTTCGGAATCCCCATTCCGCTGGAGAACGATTACGATCTGGGAGGCTTTGATTTGCACACCCACTTGCTCGATCTTCAACTACAGGCAGCGGCGGGAATACGACAAGACTTTACCTTCGACCCGCGCCCCCTCATTCAATTTCGAGTGGTGGGAGGCACTACAAGAACGATTCGAGCAGGGGAAAGCATCACGTTTACAGCACCGCCTGCCACCGGAACGCTCAGAATTATACCGACAATTCTGTATGATCAAAACTCGTTTTCGGACAAAACTTCGCTTACCGTAGACCCTACGCTTTCGTTTGATCTGATCAAAATCAGGGGCGGAGGAAGAGTGGCGGGGCATAACTTGTTCAGCTTTGACCTGAACCCTTTTGGAACGCAGACGGTAGAGGATTCCTTCGCTTTGCCTCTTTTCGATCAGTCGTTTGCATTGCCTTCCCCCGGACAGTTTGTCTGCCCTCAGTTTCGCATTTATGCGACGGCGATCAACTTGAATGAGTATACAGGCGTTGCCCTCTCGATCAATACCGACAATCCAGATGGCTCCGCCACGATTAAAGGGATTCTTTCTACGGCTTACTTCGTCAACAGCTTTACCCTGCACCTCGAAGGCGAGCGGGGAGGGATCGATCAAGTGGTCAACCGGGATGATGACGGTTCCTTTACAGCGACGATCCCCAATGTCGCCCAACTCGGACAGTATCGCCCTCTCGTTCTCTCAGGCCTCTATAATGCGCTTCAGACAGATTTTCCGATCAACCCGATAACCCTTTACTGGTCTCGCCCTGCGATCCCGGCAAATACCTTCGGGGAGATCGCTTATGATCCCAACCGGGTTCCCAATGGAGTGCTCGTCACCTCTGCGGGAACGGGCCCCTTCACGCTCCCCCTCCACAGTTTCAACGTGGAACCGAATGCGACGTTGCTGTACGATGACATTCCGCTCCCCACTTTCTTCGAACGAGTGGCGCAAATCGCGGACGGTTATCGGATCACAGGTGAGATTCCCGACTATCTACTGGATCGTGGCGGTGTGCATACCCTGTCGTTTCGCAACAGCGGTATTAATCAGAAAGCGGTGTTGATCAAGACAGTCACCGTCAACAACGCCGTCCCCACCGTCACTGACGCCCTCAAAAAGCGATCTACAACGGACAACAGCCCGCTTCTTCTCGTGCGGGGAACAGGTTTCACGCTTGATACAAGCGTGAAAATCGGAGGGCAATCGCGCCCTGTCGTGAGGATTGCCCCCACCGAGTTAAGGGTTCCGCTTTTGGACGTGGACTGTACCGAGGGCGTTCATCCCGTGGTCGTGAGCAACCCTGCGCCCGGTGGCGGTGAGGTCGCTACCTTCTATGAGGTTGCCCCTGTCCCGGCGGATATTCCTTCGCTTGTGGCACGGCATAGTCTGCTCCGTCACGAACCTTCTCTGACGAATGATCCTAAAGGTGACACCGTCGCCGATCTGATCACCCTGACGAACGCCGGTAAAAACGTGTTGCGCGATGTGGTCGTCACCTCGGTCAAACTGCTGATCGGCGGGAAGACATTTGTGGCAAGTGGCGGCTCTCAGACGGTTCCTCTGTTGCGCCCCGGCAACTACAGTAGTGTGCAGGTGATCCTGCCGCCTCATTCCAGCGTGGCGGGCGACGTGGGCATCCTTCAAGTGCGAGGAACGGTACATGGAAAATCCTTTGTACTGTCCAACCGCGTGACCTTTCCTGCCTTTGATCTGTAGGGTTTTCGCCTCTCTACTGAGCGAAAAAAAGACCTGCCCGCGCCACTTAATAAAAGAGGCGCGGGCTTTCTCCGATAACGAGGCGGAAGAGTGAGGGGGCAGAGTTCGATTTATGCTCGATCTTGCTTCTACTCAGGTTCGAGTCAGGTTCTATGTGTAGAGTAAGAATCTTCGTTGGTACGTCATTGGTACGTCATTAACTACTGACGTACCAATGACGTACCCCCGAAGGATCCCGCACTACGCTCACTTCCGGCATCGAATACACCCGGTTTGCCCTCACTCCCCAACCCCCTCTCCCTGCCACCTCGTGCCTTGTTAGCGAGAGAGGGAGTCAATACAAAAGACGTTTCAACCGCTTTTCTCACCTATAGCCTCACAAGGAACAAGGCATTCAGTCCAGGCAAGTG
>JACMPS010000018.1 GCA_014377395.1 Chthonomonadaceae bacterium | reverse complement strand
ACGCAGATTATCGCGGAGCACAACGCCGCTCTGAGTGCTCTGAAAACTGAAACCGGTTCCGTCCGCACAGAGTTCTGTGAGAAAATCGTCTTCTGAAAACCTTGGGTGACGCTCTTGTTGACGCCTCTGTTGCCACCAAGTTGGTAATACGTTAATCTGACTGGGCGGATTATGCCTGACGACAAAGATGCTCACAAAACTCGGCATCGAAAAGCGTATCCGCGAAATTTTGCAAAGTCAACCCGGCGACGAAAATTAATGGAGATACGCTGTCAACATTGCCTTTGTGGTTTCGATGCACCATACCGGCAACTGGGGCTATCCTTTTTATGTCCGCATTGCAAAAAAGACACGGTTTTATCGCGTGAGAGCGTGATTTCCTATCGCGCAACGGGATGGGAAGTTTCGTTTCTGGACTTTCTGCCGCTTGTGTCTCTCGGGGAGAAAACGATCCTTTCTCTGCTCGAAAAATTCGGATATAAGCGCACTGAACACGAGCCGCATCTTTTCCATAACCTGAAAGGTGAAACGTTGACGCCGGAAAGGGTTCATCTGCAAATTCAGAACGACGCGGCGAATCAACACGACCTTTATCAAACGGCAATGAGCATCTGGCGATAGGGAATTCGGGGCATGGAGTGGCAAAGATTTACCGGGCGAGCAAGGCAAATCGTCCTGCTGGCTCAAGAAGAGGCACAAAAACTCGGTAGCGAGTACGTTTGCACCGAACATCTGTTGCTGGGAATCATTGACGACAAAGACTGCAAAGCGGCGGAAGTACTGACCGTCATGGGCGTTTCGCTGGCGCAACTTCGCGTAGACATCGAACAACGGGTAACGCCGGGGAATAGCCCCCTCTCGCAAGATATGCAACTGACGCCCCGTGCAAAGCGTGTCATTGATCTCGCTTATGATGAGGCAAGACAGTTCAAGCACAACTACATCGGGACAGAGCATCTTTTGCTTGGACTGACTCGTGAGGGCGGGGGGTTGGCGGCACGAATGTTGCAGAAGTCAGGGGTGGAATTAGAGCAATTACGCGCCGGAGTTCGGCAACATCTTTACCCGGAAGAGCCTCTGGAAAAGCGTTCGGAGAGTACGGACACGATCAAAACGGTGAGTGCGCTCCTAAAACGAGTCTTTCTCGAAAAAATGTGGTAGTGTGTGCAAAAGCCTATGAGAAAAAGTTTTTGCTCAGGGTGAAATCCGATGAGTGGTGTGTCCGAAGGACACGGGGCGTACTCGCCTTATAGCGCGGAATTCATTCCTGCGTCGCACGCACTAAATCAACGTTTTCGACACACTCTGAGGAAAAAGAAATGACGCTGATCTTAAATCTTTCGCCTGAGCAGGAGCGACGGCTCCATCTAAATGCACAGAAGTCAGGGAAATCGCTTGAAACGTACTTGATCGAAGTCGTGGACGCCCTGCCCGATGCGTCTCCTCAAAAAGAAGAAACATGGGGTGAGAGCGTAATTGCTGAATGGCGGCGGCAAGGAATTATTGGGGATTTCGGCGATCCAAATCTTAGTTCGGAAGAATTGGCACAACAATTTAAGGAGAGAGCGGCACAACGCTGGGAGGGCATTGGATGAACCTCTTGGATGCCGACATCTGTATTGACCTGTTGCGAGGATATACACCTGCGATGACATGGTTTGCAGGTGCGCCAAAGAGTGACATTGCCGTCCCCGGCTTTGTTGCTTTTGAACTGGTTGCGGGTTGCCGCGATGGGCAGTCTCGCAAGCGTTTAGATGTTCTCTTGAAGCCGTTCCCTAGAGTATGGGCTTCGCCTGCGGTATTAGAGAACACGTTTCAGACATACTCAATGCTCATGTTGTCGCACGGAATAGGAGCGTTTGACTTGATGACGGCGGCGGTTGCGCTTGAAACGAACGCAACGATCTACACTTTTAATCAAAAGCATTTCGGAGCGGTCCCGGGCTTGAAAATTCATGCCCCTTACGCCCGAATTTAAGAAGAGTTTCACCTGTTCCTTCGGCTAGGTGAAGGGGACTCTGGAACTTTTACCCGGTATCCGGCTCTATTGAAGAGTACGGAGTCTGAACAAATGTATCAATAAACGTGACTTAAAAGCGTAGACTAAAGAAAAGGGTGAAAGACTCGAACTTCCCGCACTTGCCGTTAGCAATAATGGAGAGGCGGTAGTAAAGAGAAATGAGGAGCCTGTGACTATGTGGCAACGATTTACTGAAAGAGCGCGGCGCGTCGTCTTCTTCGCACAGGAAGAGGCGGGAAGACTCGGCGAGAATTATGTCTCCACCGAACACCTCCTCCTCGGATTAGTGCGCGAGAACGATAGCGTTGCCGCCCGTATTCTCGACAGAATGGGTGTTTCGCTGGGAAGGATTCGCTCGGAGATCGAGCGACAGGTGACACGCGGTGAAAACCGACCGGGGCAGGATATGCAACTGACGCCCCGTGCAAAGCGCGTCATTGATCTCGCTTATGATGAAGCCCGCCAACTTTCCAATAACTATATCGGTACGGAGCATCTTCTGCTCGGTCTCATTCGTGAGGGCGAAGGGCTTGCAGGGCGGGTCCTTGCAAAACTCGGCGTTGAACTGGAGCGCACCCGTCGCGAAGTGATGATGCTTCAAGACAACGACGGCGGAACCGCGTCCAATGCAACCACAGTTGGTGGGGGTGGAGGACGCAAAGAACAGCGCACCAAAACTCCGACGCTCGAAGAATTCGGACGCGACTACACACAAATGGCGCGTGACGAAAAACTCGATCCCGTTGTTGGCAGACACACCGAAATCGAGCGCGTCGTGCAAATCCTTTCACGGCGTACCAAAAATAACCCGGTTCTCTTAGGTGAACCCGGCGTCGGTAAAACCGCGATTGCCGAAGGCTTGGCGCAGCGCATTATTTCCGGTGACATTCCCGACACCCTCAAGGACAAGCGCATTATCGCTCTTGACCTTGCCGGACTTGTGGCGGGAACCAAATATCGCGGTGAGTTCGAAGAGCGCATGAAGCGCGTCATGGAAGAAGTTCGCAAGTCCGCTGGAGACGTGATTCTCTTCATTGACGAACTGCATACGCTTGTCGGTGCAGGGGCGGCAGAGGGTGCGATTGATGCTTCCAATATTATGAAGCCTGCGCTCGCTCGCGGTGAACTCCAGTGTATCGGAGCTACCACCAACGACGAGTTCCGCAAGTACATCGAACGTGATGCCGCCCTGCAACGTCGCTTCCAGCCCGTCAAGGTTTCGGAGCCTTCTCCCGAAGACACCGTTGAAATTCTGAAGGGATTGCGAGAGCGTTATGAGCAACATCATCGCGTCACGATCACCGATGCGGCACTCAAGGCGGCGGCAACGCTGGCGGATCGCTACATCACCGACCGATTTTTGCCGGACAAAGCCATTGACCTGATTGACGAAGCGGCGTCTCGTGTGCGCTTGCAGTATGCTCTGCCCCCCGCAGAACTGCGACAGGCAAAAGCGAAACTCAACGAAGTCAAAAAAGAGATTGACAAAGTCGCCTCCAACAGCCACTACAATTCCGACATCAACACGCTTGAAGTTCAGCGCGACGATCTTAAAAAAGAGATCGAAGAACTTGAACTCCAGTGGAACTCCAATCGGGAGAGCATGAAGCGCGAAGTCGGCGAAGACGAAGTAGCGTCCATTGTACAGAGTTGGACCGGAATCCCGGTTATGCGACTTGTCGAGACCGAGACCAAGAAACTTCTGCGAATGGAAGAGGAAATCCACAAGAAAATCATCGGTCAGCACGACGCGATTGTGGCGGTTTCTCGTGCGGTACGTCGCGCCCGCTCCGGTATGAAGGACCCGAAACGTCCGATGGGAACCTTTATTTTCCTCGGACCTACAGGAACCGGAAAAACGGAACTGGCAAAAGCACTTGCGGCGTTCTTGTTCGATAGCGAAAACAATCTGATCAGGATTGACATGAGCGAATACTCCGAGCGATTTAACGTGTCCCGACTTGTGGGCGCACCTCCCGGATACGTCGGTTATGAGGAGGGCGGTCAACTGACAGAAGCCGTTCGCCGCAACCCGTACTCGGTCATTCTGTTGGACGAAATCGAAAAGGCGCACCCGGAAGTCTTTAACATTCTGCTTCAAGTGGCGGAAGACGGACGACTTACCGACAGTCAGGGACGTATCGTAGACTTCAAGAACACGGTCGTGATTATGACCTCGAACCTCGGTGCGGCGGCAATCAATCCGACGGATCGAAGTCTGGGAATCCGAAGTGACCTGGAGCGACGAGGAACTGACTCGGTCAGAGCGCAAGAAGCGATTAAAAATCGTGTGATGGACGAGGTGAAAAAGGCGTTCCGCCCTGAATTCCTCAACCGTCTTGATGAGGTAATCGTCTTCCATGCGCTTTCCGCAGACGAAATCTTCCAGATCGTTGACCTGATGCTGTTGCGGGTCAATAAGCAGATGTCCACTCAGGAACTGACGCTGGAAGTGACGCCCGAAGTCAAAGAGCGACTGGCGGAAGAAGGCTTCGACAAAACGATGGGCGCACGTCCTCTTCGCCGTGCGGTTCAGCGATTGCTGGAAGACCCTCTTGCGGAAGAAGTTCTGCGTGGGACTTTCCGCCCCGGCGACACAGTGTTAGTAGAGTTGCGCGAGGGTGAATTCGTCTTCCGAGTCAAACGCATTGACGAGGGAATGCCCTCCGAGGATGATAGCGGCTTGCCGCCATTGGAAGAGCCTGCGGTCGTTTAGTTCGGTCTTGTTTCGTCTTAAATCCCGGTCTCCAGAAAGGAGACCGGGATTTATTTTTGTTCTTAGCGAAAAATACTTGCAGTGTGTACTCAAAGTGTGTTAGAATGTGTAAGATGGAAAGTTTAACTCGCTCCAATCGAAAATCGGCGAAGCCGCGCACCCTACTTTTGCGGGTGTTGCTGGTGTGTTACGTCTGGCTTTCGGCTTTCGGGGGCGTTTTCCATATTCACTCCGCGCTTTCTCGTTCTCACAGTCGGCAAGTCACCTCTCAAGTGACGTTCGCCCCTTCCAGCACGTCCCATTCGACGCCCGCCCAAGACGGAATGCAATCCATTGAGCGAAGTGACAACGATCACTGTGCTTACTGCGACTGGCTTGCAGTCACCGGAAAAATTTCTTCTCCTCCACCGTCCGCTGTGCTTCTCTCACTTGTCAAAACGGACGCTCCACCCGTCTTTGTCGCCTCCTTACCGCTTTCCGTTCTTCGTTACACCTCAAGCCGCGCTCCTCCTGTGGCTTAGTTTCTCCCTGAGTCTCTGTCTCCTTACTGGACACAGGGCACTCTTTTGTCGGCTTGACTCTCTATCAAGCGATTTTTATTCTCTCCCGTTTCTCATCACTTGAGTTCGATAACGTTTTGCCCCCCTTTGTCTTCACAAAAGGGTGTCGCCGCAGTTCGGCTCGATAGGAAAAATTTAGATGTCTTACCCGATTCAACAGCACAAGATCGGCTTCACGCTGATCGAGTTGCTCGTCGTTATCGCTGTTATTGCGATGCTCGCCGCTATTCTTTTCCCTGTGTTTGCACAGGCACGAGAGAAAGCGCGGTCCACCGCCTGCCTCTCCAACTCAAAGCAAATGGGAACCGCAATGACGGTGTATTTGCAGGATTACGATGAGACCTTCCCTCTTGATGGACACACCACCAATACCGCTTCCTGGGTGTTTTCACTTTATCCCTACATGAAAAACCGACAAATTTTGCGGTGTCCTTCTGATGCCTCCACCAATTTTTATCCGTTGCCTCCAGGAAACTTTGACCGTCCCCGATTTACCTCTTACGGCACGAATCTGTGGATGGCTCCTCTGGAGCCGGGCGAAACCTCACGGGACACGCACGGCTACACAACGCTCAATTCGATTACCTCTCCGGCAAGCACCGTTTACAGTGCGGAACTGATTGAGAACTTTGCGGACGATCACTTTCACGCCTCTTACTGGCGCGATAACAGCGAGTTCATCCTTGAAGATCCCGGTACAAATATGGCGATCAAACGACATACGGGCGGCTCCAATTACTTCTTCTGTGATGGACACGCCAAGTGGTACCGATTCGACGGAACCTGGACAAAAGACGGCAAAATTGATCTCTATGACCCGCGACGCTGATTCCTGAAATAAGAACAAAATCCGATCACTGCGACACAAAAACGAAAGAAAAAAATACAATGAAACGACTTGCAAAAACAAAATTGGGCTTGCTTGCTCTGACTCCGCTTTTGCTCTTGAGTGCAGGCACGGCGGCTCTGGCACAGGGCGGTACTCCCCCCGGCGATACTCACGGAAGCGACCTCTACCTGGGCTTGAACACAAACGGTGGCACTGCAGGAAACTCGATGGCGGTCTGGTTTAGCGACAGCTCTACAAACCCGAATCGCCTCAATACTTATCTTGCGACCTCTCAAACGATGACGCCGAACATCAGCGGACCCGCCGGGGCAGTCTCACTTTTCTTCAATCTCGGAACGAACGTGGTGACAGCTTACCCGAATGGCAACCCCAAAAACGTGATGAATTCCGCACGGATGCAGCTCGTTTCGATCTCGCCGGGACTGAAAATGTACGCCTCCGATGTGTTGCTTTTCGATTACAACCCTGCCCTTACCCTGGGCGGCAACAAGTTCGACCTGCCCTACGCGGGAGGAGGCTGGCACAAACACTACAACATTCGTGCCTTTAAGACCGGGACTTACACGTTTGCCTTTAAGTACACGAACGGCACCAGCCCCCTTGCAAACCCCGTGGGGGACAGCCCGACCTACACTTAGGCACTTTCAAGGATTAAATCGTTCCGTCGAGTATGGAACAACCTGCTATCACCAGCAGGAGTTGTCTCATGGAACTCACCGAAAGTCTCAAGTCTGT
>JACMPS010000221.1 GCA_014377395.1 Chthonomonadaceae bacterium | reverse complement strand
GTCAGCACCGCTCCCCATTCCTGAAGGGTGAAGCGATGCAAACGGCGATTAAGCCGACTTTCTGAGAGAAGGTGCGGCATAAAGTTGCCTTCCGCAAGATAAGCACAGGCACGGCGCAGGTTGCCTCCGAAGAACCCTCACGCAACAAGCAGGGTCGTCATTACTTCGGCACTCGTCATCTGAGTTTGATCATGGCCTTGGTGTCCTTTTGATTTGAGAAAGTCGTCGCAAACGCAGTAAATTGTGATAATCTCTATTGTGATAATCTCTAGGTGCATGGGGCGGACTCCGTAAAGTGGTGTTTGGCGACTTTACTTTACCAGAAAAATAGCCTCATGCACTCACACCAAGTCGCTCTCTACTAACAAAGGGTGGCAAGTTGAGTCTAGAAACTTTATTCAGTTTGGTTTTACAAAGTGCTCATTATTCTCGTGACCCTAATTTGCAAAGTAAATCTACGACATCTGGTGACGCTGGAAAAAAGCCTTTCTGATCTTCTTTGATACGTGCCAGAACCGACTTCCCATGAGCATCGGTAGCATTTATATCCGCTCCATAATTGACCATAAGATGGACACATTTGAGGGACCCGGGTCCTCGGACAAGCACTAGTGGTAATCCTTGATTAGTTGACGCCCCATTTGGATCGGCTCCCCGCTTTAAAAGAAACTCGACCATTTTACTTTGATCGTAATCTGGATCAAATACTGCAAATGCTAATGCAGTAAGACCTTTTTTATCCTGCGCATTTAAATGCGCTCCCGAACTAAGCAACATCTCTGCAACAAAGGTATCTTTACGACGAACGGCAAACATCAACGGAGTATCGCCTTGTTCAATATCAGCTTCGTTGACGTTTGCACCAGCTTTAATCAATGCTTTGATGAGAGCATTGGACGCATAAAAACCATTGGACTTGTCATATTGCGGATCATCCCTAGCCCAAATTCCTAGTGCAATCATTAATGCTGAAGGTGGATGGTCTCCCGTTCGTCGTTTCCATGACCGGATTTCGGTCGAGAGCTTATTCCTGGGAATCTTAGTCCACAGGCACTCTTGATGCGTATTTGGGTTTGCCCCTTTATTCAACAAGGCTCTCACAGTACCAAGGTCGTTTCGTTTGATTGCAATGATCAATTGCTGGTTAGTAGAAATCCTTGAGTGCTTAGTTTGGCTAAGGCGGAGTACAGGCAACACCGCGAACATTGCTATTAAAAAGAGTAGTCTCATGATAATGTATTCCTTACTCAACTTGTGCCCCCTAAGATGTCAGAAGAGACGAATGTCGCCATGCCTTTGATCTCGAATCCTCGCTGGGTGACCGCATGGATTTGGCGCGGGAGCAGATCGCTGATCCGGCTAAGGTCGTTTCGATGCGCTTTACAAGTTTTAGAAACCGTTTGCGCCATCTCTTTTTCATACCGCCGCTTCGAGTTTTTTTGCGGATCGGTTGCAGAGTAATGTCACTTTCCCTAGCGAGTCGGTCTTCGTAGCGATAGTCGTTGTAAGCTTTGTCGGCGTACAGAGTCGCCCCCTCGGTCAAAGGGAAGGTCATTTCCTTCATCCCCGTGAGGTCGTGGCTTCTGGCGCACAGCAACAGCACTTCGACGGGGCGCCCCGAAGCGGTGATGAGGGTGTGGGCTTTAAGACCGTAGTCGTCGTCTTTGGCGTAACAATGTCCGACATAAGCAGGGTTTTCCGCTTCATAAGCGTACAGACGAAAGCGATAACGGCGCGTGAAGCGACACACCGAAACCGGGCAACTGTCGAGCAGAACCGTCTTTTCGGAAGAGAACTCTGCCAACCGGGCTTAGACCACTTGCCACTCTTCGAGGGCAAAGCGATGCAGACGCCGATTGAGCCGACTTTCCGAGAGTAGCGTGTCTATGAACTTTCCTTCGTCGAGAAATGCACAGGCACGACGCAGGTTGCCACCGAAAAACTAGCACACGACCAGGAGAATGGTCATCACTTCGGCACTCGTCATTTGAGTTTGGCCATGATCTCGATGAACCTTTGATTTGATAAAGTCATCGCAAACGCAGTAAATTGTGATAATCTCTATTGTGATAATCTCTAGGTGCATGAGGCTTGGCTCCGTAAAGTGGTGTCTGGCGACTTTAATTTACCTGCAAAACAGCCTCATGCGCTTTTGGGTACAGATGCCAAACCCCTTAAAGGGGTGGCAAGTTGGGTATTAAAAGACAAAATTCAAGAAGAAAACATCCAACCAACCTTCTCCAATAAAATTGATAATGTCTCAAGCACCAACGGCATCTGCATTGGCTCCCCTCTCCTTCAAGGAACGCGGGAATCAGGAGAGGGGCTGGGGGAGAGGTCTTGGTGAGAAAATCTTCAACTCAACACTTTCCTCTGTCTTTAGAGCCGATTATACCCTTATTCAGCAAGTCTCCGAATTTTGGAGTATCCTTTAAGGGTGATTACTTATCCCGAACAACTCGAAATCCTGCCGCTTCTTACATCTCCCGACGCAACAATTCCGATTCCCGGCTCTAAAAGCCTGACCAATCGCGCCCTTATTCTCGCTTCACTGGCGGACGGCGAGTCAACGCTCCACAACGCTCTTGACTCCGAAGACACGCAGGTAATGCTCGAAGGTTTGCGTCGGCTCGGCTTCACCGTCTCTTCCAACGTGAAAACGGAAACGATGACCGTTTGCGGCACAGGAGGCGTCATTCCTGCTCTTCGAGCGGAACTGTTTTGCGGTAATTCCGGGACTTCGATCCGTTTCCTGACGGCTCTCTGTGCGCTTGGAAACGGAGAGTATGGCTTGGACGGCGTGGAGCGGATGCGCCTTCGTCCTCAGCAAGACCTGCTCGATGCCCTGACCCAACTTGGTGCAAACACAAAATCAGACTTCGACAACGGGTGTCCGCCTCTCACGGTTAAAACACAGGGATTGCACGGCGGCAACATCCTCCTGAGTGCCGAAGCCTCCACGCAGTTTGTGTCTGCTCTCCTCATGGTGGCTCCCTATGCCCATACCGAGACCACAATTAAAATCGAGGGAAATCTGCGTCCTCATTATGTCGAACTCACCCGAAACATGATGAGACAATGGGGCGTCCTCTCAGAAGTCAATGACGAGGGAACCTTCCGCGTTAAGCCGGGACAACGCTATCACGCACAGTCCGCTTATCCAATCGAGCCGGACGCTTCGGGAGCCTCCTACTTTTTTGCGGCGGCGGCACTCACGGGAGGGCGCGTGACGGTTCCGGGTCTCGGTTCGGGTTCACTTCAAGGCGACGTGCGTTTTGCCACCGAAGTGCTTGCTGAGATGGGCTGTGAGGTGAGCGAAAATGAGGAGGGGTTGACCGTCAAAGGAGCAAAGCCGGGACACCTGCGGGGCATCGAACGGGACATGAGCGCGATCTCCGATACCGCTCTCACGCTGGCGGCGATTGCACCCTTTGCAAACTCCCCTACCCTCATCACCGGCATTGCCCATTCACGAGAGCAGGAGTGTGACCGGGTGAGCGCGGTTTGTACCGAACTGCGGAAACTCGGCGTAGAGGTAGACGAGTTCAGGGACGGCTACCGAATCTATCCGCTCTCCTCTGAACAGACAATGAGACCCGCCCTGATCGAAACCTACAGGGATCACCGAGTCGCCATGAGTTTCGCCCTGATCGGTTTAAAAGCACCCGGCATCGTGATTTCAGACCCCGGGTGTGTCGCGAAAACCTTTCCCGATTACTGGAACCGCCTCGACCTACTCAGAAGCGAACTTAAGGGCAAAAACTAACCTATGGACATTACCTCTTCCGAAATGAAACCGGGGCTTTATCTTGTCGCCACTCCGATAGGAAACCTGCAAGACATCACCTTACGCGCCTTGGAAACCCTGAAAAATGTGGACGCCGTTGCCTGTGAGGACACCCGCAAAACCGGACTGATGCTCTCCCGCTACGAGATTAAAAAGCCGCTCATTCCTTTTCACGAGCATAACGAGGGAAAGGCGGGAGAGCGCATTTTCTCCCTTCTTGCAGAGGGGAAAATGGTGGCGGTTGTTACGGATGCCGGAACCCCCGGTATTGCCGATCCCGGCTTTACCCTGGTGCGTCGTGCCATTGCGGAGGGACACGACTTCACCCTGATTCCCGGTGCTTCCGGCGCGATTATGGCACTTGTGCTTTCCGGTCTGCCCGTCCACAGTTTCACCTTTCGGGGGTTCGCGCCCCGAAAGCCAGGCCCCCGCAAACGCTTTTTCTCGGTAGATGCAACCTCGCCGCACACCCTGATTTTCTACGAAAGCCCGTATCGTCTCGACGACTTCTTTAAGGATGCCCTCGAAGTTTACGGGGATCGTCAGGCGGCACTTTGCAACGATTTAACGAAGAAATTCGAGAAGATCGTTCGCGGTTCCTTCACCGAACTTCTCGCCGTTGTCGAGAAGACCCCTCCAAAGGGTGAATACATTATCGTCATTGCCGGAGCAGGCGAACAAACCGAGTCGGAAGAGGACTCCTGATGTCCACAGAACCCACCCTTAACTTGCACGGCGCGGAACTCACTTTTCCGCTTTTCCTGCCCGATGCCACACTCGGCGTTGTCCGTTCGCTCGACTCCCTCGATCTTGAAACCGTTAAGATCGAAGCCGTCGTAATGAATGTTTTCCACCTGATGCAGAAGCCCGGTTCCTCCACGATTGCCGCACTCGGCGGGCTTCACCAAATGTCCGCATGGGATCACCCGATTATCACCGACAGCGGCGGATTTCAGGCGTATTCTCTCATTCGCCAGAACCCGAAAGCCGGACGTATTTCCGACGCGGGAATCCGTTTCCAACCGGAAGGGGCGGAGCGGGACTTTCTACTCGATCCTGAAAAATCGGTGCAGTTGCAAATGGCTTACGGAACCGATGTCGTGATTTGCCTTGACGATTGCACTCATGTGGACGACGCCCCAGAGGTACAAGAACTCTCGGTGGAACGCACGATTAAGTGGGCGAAACGGTGCAAAGCCGAATACAATCAGCAGTTGGAAAACCTCGCCAAGAAGAACAAAAAGAAAGAGCCTTCTCCCCGTCCCCAAATCTTCGGGGTGGTGCAGGGCGGTGGTGATCCCGTCCTTCGAGAGCGGTGTGCCGATGCACTGCTTGAGATCGGTTTCGATGGCTACGGCTACGGCGGCTACCCGATTGACGCACAGGGCAACCTGCTCACCGAGATGCTACAATGCGTTCGCGAGTGCATTCCTTCTGAGTTTCCGCTTCACGCCCTCGGTGTGGGGCACCCTCGCAGTATCGTGACGGGAACGCAACTCGGCTACCAAATTTTCGACTGCGCTCTGCCGACCCGTGACGCCAGAAACGGGCGGCTTTACGTCTGGAACACCGACCCGGAGGACCCTGACTTCTCCACTCCCAAATGGTTTGACACCCTCTATATTGGAGATGACAAACAAATCAAAAATCAAAAACCGATCAGCGAATACTGTGATTGCCCGACCTGTCAAAGATATGCCGTCGGCTACTTACGGCATCTCTTCAAGGTGGGAGAAATGTCCTATTTTCGCCTTGCCACCCTGCACAATCTCCGCTTTCTGACTCGCCTCACCGAGAGTTTACGTAGAGGTGTCTGACCCCCTCCAGAACGTACTCGCCTCTCTTGGAGAGAGTCGCAAATACCGCGACCTCGCCCCCGACTTGCTCTCTAGGATTGTCACCTCTGAACTCGCCCTTAGTCGCTCGGAGAAGGAAACGATCAAAGCTGTCAAAGGAGCGTTGCACCAAATTTGCGGAGCCTACTTCGGGGATGCGCCTCCCTTCTCGAAATGGGCAACGGCTTTGCAAGAGAGTGAAAAGTCGGAAGAGGAACTACAAATTTTCGCGCTGGGAGCCATGAAAACTCATGCTTCCACCCGCGAACGCCTGCCCCTGCTCTCCACGTTTTATGCTCATCTTTTGCGTGAAATCTCGCCGATCCACTCCGTTCTCGACCTTGCCTGTGGACTGAATCCACTCGCCCTCTCCTCTATGCCGCTCTCCCCCGATTGCCGCTACTTTGCCACCGAAATTCACGGAGGACTCACCGACTTTCTCGAAATCTGGTTTAGAGCAAACAAAATTGAGGGCAGAGCAATTCTGCAAGACAGCGTCATTCCTCCTGCTCTCCCTCCGGTTCAGATTGCCTTTGTCCAGAAGTTTCTGCCAGTCGTCGAACAGCAACGCAAAGGCGCGTCCCTTCCGTTCCTCATGGCAATTCAGGCACAATTTCTGCTTGTCACCTTTCCCACAAAAACCCTCGGTGGAAAATCGTGCGGCATGGCGGGAAACTATTCAGCCCGTTTTCTCGAACTAATCTCTGAGGCACCATTTGATTTGATCGAACAAACCCGGCTCGATACGGAGTTGTGCTTTCTGCTCAAACGAGACGGAGATTGATTTTCCTTCTCTGTTTTCGGGTATACTCTGCTCGACAAACCGAAATTATTGTTTCCTAAATAACAGGAAAACCTGTTTGATATTCGTGTAATATGTTTTTTGTGCAACGTGTTTAAGGAGAGATACCCCTGTGTTGAAGACTCTGTTTTTAAGTCCCCCTTCTTTCGATGGTTTCGATGGCGGAGCCGGGGCGCGTTATCAGGCAAAGCGTGAAATTACCTCGTACTGGTTCCCAACCTGGCTGGCTCAACCCGCAGCCCTCGTTCCCGGATCGAAACTCATTGACGCTCCTCCGCATCACCAGACCACCGAGCAAGTGCTTGAGATCGCAAAAGATTACGAACTCGTGATCATGCACACCTCGACGCCCTCTCTTGCAAACGATGTCGAGTGTGCACGGCGCATCAAGGCGCAAAACCCCAATGTTCGTGTCGGCTTCATTGGCGCACACGTCGCGGTGTTGCCTGAGAAAACCTTGCAGGATAACCCTGTCATTGATTTCGTCTGCCGACATGAGTTCGATTACACCTGTCAGGAACTCGCGGAAGGCAAACCCTACTCCGAGATCACGGGGCTCTCCTACCGTGACGAAGACGGAATCCTCAAGCGTACCGCCGACAGAGAACTCGTGCCGAATTGGGATGCCATGCCAAGCGTCATGCCCACCTACGCCGAACATTTGCAAATCGAAAAATACTTTATCGGGTATCTGCTCCACCCCTATGTTTCGTTTTATACCGGGCGAGGTTGCCCTGCGAAATGTACGTTTTGCCTCTGGCCTCAAACGATTGGCGGACATGCTTACCGCACCAAATCCCCGGAAGTTGTCGGGCGTGAAATGGACGAAGCAAAGTCAATCTGGGGCGACAAAGTGCGCGAATATATGTTTGACGATGACACCTTCACGATCAATGAACCCCGCGCCATTGAAATCTCTAAACACATGAAGCGGCTTGGCTTGACATGGAGTTGCAACGCCCGCGCTCACGTCAAATACGAAACGTTGAAAGAACTTCATAACAACGGCTTGCGGCTTTTGCTGGTCGGATTTGAGAGCGGCAATCAGGACACGCTGAACCGTATCCGCAAGGGAATCACGCTACCGATGGCGCGTGAGTTTATGGCGAACTGTAACAAATTGGGAATCAAAGTTCACGGAACTTTCATCATCGGGTTGCCCGTCGAAACGCCTGAGACCGTGCGCCAGACGATTGACTTTGCAAAGGAACTTGATCCCCACACGATTCAGGTTTCGATTGCGGCTCCCTATCCGGGAACGGAATTGTACGCGCAAGCCCTGAAAAACAATTGGTTCTCCAAAGAGAACTTAATCACGACTTCGGGAATCCAGACCTCGACGCTTCAGTATGAAACCATGTCCGCTTCAGACATTGAAGACGCAGTAGAGCGAATGTACCGCGAGTTCTACTTCCGTCCAAAAGTTTACAGCCGAATGTTAAAGGAAATGTTGACCGACAAGCAGATGTTTATTCGACGACTGCGCGAAGGTCAGGAGTTCTTCGGCTACCTGCGCGAACGCAAGCAGGGTTCCAAAGACCGACAGCGAGCCACTGTTTCGGCATAAGTTTTAGTTTCGTACAGGCTCTGAAATAAGTCTTAAACAGCACAGAGGGGCAACGGAAGTACTTCCGTTGCCCCTCTTCTTACAACTGCCATCCCGCACAAACTTGATTAGCCTACGCCTTCGCATCACTGAAAGAGTGGGTTCTCTGAAACGTTCTCCTTTTTCGTTATAGGAGGCATAGGGCGTACCGCTCTGTCGAAAATTCTCTGGTCTGCCCCTGAAAAACTAGTCCATCGTTTGTGTTAGACTCACGGCGAAATATGAGGAGTTTGACAATAGACCTCCTGCATAAGTCTAGTCGTTGCGCTCAAGGTTGCAGATTGCAGCGATCAAATTAAATCGCAAGCCAAAGCGTTTGCGTCGGTTGCGATAGGGAAGCGAAAGGATCTTGAACACTTTCAACCGCCCCATCACATGTTCGCACCCGATCCGCTCTCGCGCAATCGCCCGGTTATTCGCCTTGTCTTTGTTTGTCAGCGGATGCCGTTTGCTTTTCTTTTGAGGGGTGAGGCTGTTGAAGCGCACTTTCATCAGTCCCCCATACCCACTATCCGCAAGACAGGCTTTTGCGGAGGTAAACACGGTTCGGCTCTCCTTGAAAAGTGCGAAGTCCTGCTTTTTGCCTTCACAAAAGGCGGTGGCAAGGATTTTGCCGCTCGCTTTGTCGGTGATCACCTGGGCTTTTTGGGTGTGACGCTTCTTTTTGCCGCTGTAGTATCGCTTCTGTTTTTTTTAGGACGTTCGCAGGGACACTCGGTGGCATCGATCAAAACGACCTCGAACACGGTTTCGGTTTCGCGCAACACCTTTTTACCGGGAAGGTGAAAGCGTTTGTCTTTGATCAAAACGCTCTCGAATGCCTTGACGGTGCGTCCCACCGTCGTTTCGCAGACGCCGTAGGTCACGCCGATGTGCTCCTGAGTGCGATATTCGCGCCAATACATCAAGACCATCAGCAAGCGGTCTTGGAGGGGCAACTTGGGGGGACGCCCGAACTGAGGGAGACGCAGGGACAGGACTTCGCGCATTAGGGCAAAGGTTTCGGGAGAGACCCCCGTGAGCGGTCTCAAGTCGGGAGCAGAGCGGGTTTGCATGGTTGAGTAGAACATAACTCCTTCTACGAAACCAAACCTCAACACTTATGCAGGAGGTCTAATAGTGTTCCCATTCCCCTCCCGCCCCTCGCGGAGCAAGAGCGGATTGTGGCGGAGGTAGAGCGTCGGTTGTCGTTGGTAGAGGGGGTAGAGGCGACGGTTCGGGCAAACCTGAAACGTGCGGAGCGGTTGCGGCAGTCGTTGTTGCAACGGGCGTTCACGGGGAAACTCGTTTTGCAGGACGCGACGGAGGAACCCGCCTCGGCATTGTTGGAGCGCATTCGTGTGGAACGTACCGGAGCGACGTTGTTTTAGTCTGTGATGAATTCGTATTCAGTCCACGCAGGTGGACTTCGCTCGTGTGTAGCCGGGGAATTTATTCCCCGGTGTCCCCTTC
>JACMPS010000220.1 GCA_014377395.1 Chthonomonadaceae bacterium | reverse complement strand
CGTGAACAGTAGGGGGTTACCCGTGATTGGAAGCCTGAGTTTTCAACTTCCGTCAGTCAAAACGTAGACAAAATTATCTTTTCAGGGTGATCTCATACCGTTACAGGATAATTTTTAATAGACAAAAAGATACGTCGAAAACTAGCACAACCCGTTTGTTTCAGGGTGATCCGTCCTGTTGCGGTCCTTCCAACGATCTCACCGGACTCAATTTCGCAGAGAAAATGCGTTCTCCAGGGGTCTCTACGCGGATGAAAAAGAGCAATGTTTTGTTTTTCTACATCATCATAAACGTGAGTCATATCCGACTTGAAGAGATTACAGGATTCGCAGGAAAGAGCGAGATTCGACAGAGTTGTCTCACCTCCTTTCGCGCGTGGGTGGATGTGATCAACCTCAAACGTGAAGTTGAAAATATGTTCGGGGGTACGGCAGTACTCACAGCGAAATTCCGCTCTCTCCGCAACAGCCGGGTAGAAGAAATTCACGCTTTCACGGTTTTCAAGGATTGCGCTCTGTAAGTCGCCGCCTCAAAGGAAGCTTCCACCAACGCTTCCCATTCCCTTTGTTCAGAAGTCGTTAGTGTTTCTCTTCGCGATTTCAGCTCGAACAAGCGTGTTTGTTGCGCCTCAGAGAAGAAAGCATCTCCCCTATTGTAAGGCAGAATGACGATAGGAAGTATCGCCTCCTGCGGCAGAGAAACCAAAAGTCGCTCTAATGCTTCACGCGGGTCGGCACCGAACATTTCTTTGTTGCCCGCAAAAGCTCGATAGCCTGAAGGGGTGGATGCAGTCCCCATTTTCTCTGTTCTCTCCCTGTTATGCCTGAAGTGTGCCTGAGTCCGCACTTACTCCTACATTTTCTTTTAGCCGCGTGTGGCGTCGTGCAAAAAGTCGTGAACTGTTTCGGCGAGTTTTGCAGTCATGCCGGGGGCTTTCTCGAGTTCCTCTATCGTGGCAACTTTCATCTTCGCAACGGAGCCGAAGTAAAGTTGAAGCATTTTGCGGCGTTTAGGTCCGATGCCAGGGATGTCGTCCAGCACGGAGCGTGTGTTCTTTTTGTCGCGTACCTGTGCCTGATAAGTGTTTGCGAAACGGTGTGCCTCATCCCGAATCCGCTGAATCATAAAAAGGGCTTGCGAGTTGCGGGGCAAGATCACGGGGTCGGGTTCTCCCGGCAAATAGAGATGCTCGAACTGCTTGGCAAGCCCTGTGAGCGGCAAAATCAGCCCGGTCTCCTCCATTGCCGCCATTGCAGAGGAAACCTGTCCGCGTCCACCGTCCACGATAATCAAATCGGGGAGTTTGTTGAAGCGGGGGTTATTCGCCTTTGCCTCCTCAAGACGACGAGTGATGACCTCTCGCATGGAAGCGAAATCGTTGGGTTTGTCATCTTCCCGCTTGATCTTGAATTTGCGATATTCGGACTTGTTCATCTCGCCTTTTTCGCAAACCACCATTGAAGCCACCTGATTTTCGCCCTGCGTATTCGAAATGTCGTAGCACTCGATGCGAAGCGGCGACTTCTCCAGTCCCAGTGCCTCCGCAAGTTCGCTCAGTGCTTTACCCGTATTGCCGAGTTTTGCCCGCATTTCCGCTTTGATTTGTTGTAAAGCGTGTGTGGCGTTTTCTGTTGCCATTTCGACGAGTTTGCGTTTGTCGCCGCGCACAGGTACTTGAATTTCAACCTTGCGCCCTTTTTTATGGCGAAGCCACGATTCGATAATGCTCGCCTCCGTGAGATCGGCGGGAAGCAAAATCTCCTGCGGAATAAAGTTTGCGGTCTGATAATACTGCTTAACAAACTCCTGCACGACGTTTTCTTGCGTTTCTTCGCCTGTGCCTTCGACCAGAAAATGATTCTGTCCGATGAGTTTTCCGCCGCGAATAAAGAACATCTGCACACAGGAGCCATTCAGTCCCGTCTCGTCCTCGACAACGGCGATCACGTCCTGATCAATCATGTCTGTGGTAATCACCTTTTGCCGTTGCAACGCCTCTTCGACGCCCTGCAAGCGATCACGCAAGCGAGCCGCCCGCTCAAATTCCAGATTTTCGGCGGCTTCCTCCATGTCAACGCGCAGTTGCTTGACGATGTGTTCCTGCCGTCCCTCCAGAAAATCTCCGACATCCCTGACGTGCTTGAGATATTCTTCCTTGTCGGCAAGACCCGCGCAGGGGGCAAGGCACTGCCCTAAGTGGTGATAAAGGCAGGGCTTTTGCACCGGGCGACCATCGAAAGATTTGCCGCAGGAAATCAGCGGGAAAATTCGGTTGACGAGTTCCATAGTCGCGTAGACAGCACGAGAATTAGGGTAAGGTCCGAAGTAGCGGTTTTTGTCCTGTCGGGCTTTTCGCACAAGAATCAGGCGAGGAAATGGCTCGTTGACGGTGAGGCAGAGGTAAGGGTATTGCTTGTCATCACGCAGGCGAACGTTGTAATGCGGCTGGTGCTTTTTGATTAGCGAACATTCAAGTACCAGTGCTTCAAGTTCGGTGGCGCAAACGATGTACTCGAAATCGGCGATATTTTGCACGAGTCTTCGGACTTTGGGCGTGTGGTTCGCGGATTTCTGGAAGTAGGAGCGGACACGGTTCCGCAGATTGATCGCCTTGCCGACATAGATAATCACGCCGGACTTATCCTTGTGGAGATAACAGCCGGGTTTGGTGGGCAGGGTCGCAAGTTTTTCGGTGACTTCGGAGGTGGGCATACCTTATTATACGCGACAAATGTTCCCGATGAGCCACACGATGAAAGGGACTGAAGGTTGGGAGGAGGGAAGCGGAAAAAGCAATTTTATTCACTCACCTTACGCAAAGAAGGTAAATCAACCACTCACTTCGTTAGAGATGAAGGTTTTGCCCCCACCCCCAACCCCGCCCCCAAAAAACGGGAGAGGGGAGCAGATGCCGGCTTCTTCTGGACATTTCCCTTTTTGCGCCTTTGTGTCTTTGCGTGAGAAAATTTCCTCTTTGTATTTCTCTGTGTCTCTATGCTCTTTAACGAAGTGAGTAGTTGCTTTTTCTTCTTTGCGTAAGGTGAGTGAATAAAGAGGCGGGCGTTTGTATCCAATTAGTTGAAGAGCGGAAAGGAGAAGAAAAATGTGATCGAAGATAATGTTCTCCAAAAGCGTCCTCCGTCCCTGACGGAAGAGGTTCCACTAAAATTCCAGCGAACCTGGGACACGTATCGCCCGCGAATCTGGCGGCTTGTGGCACGACCTGACATAAGAGGTAGGGATCAAGGCGTTTCAAGCCTACAAAGACTTTCGCAAAGAGGCGCAAGCCTATTCCTGGCTTTATCGGATCGCCGTCAACGCCGTGCTACGTCATCGTGAGGGCAGGCACAAACCGTTCTATTATCGGGAGCAACTTGGCGATGCGCTGACGGTGGACGAAGGACGGTTCCGGATTCGGCTTGTCCCTGGCGAGCCTTCCAAACGCTCCCTGTTGTTGCGTCTTCCTTCTGGACCAAAACGGGATATTTTTGGAGAGGGCTTCACTCAAGGTTTCCGAGACTGGATACAAGCCGTACAAAAAGGGCAACTTACGCATCAACCTGAACCAAACGGTCGCCTTATTCTCAAAAGATCGCTGTCGGACGGACGGCATTTAAGAAACAGACTTACGGAGGACACTTCGGTGTTTTATGATCGTGAGGAGCAATACACCCTCGATCCGCGCACTTGCCTCCCTACTCGGTTTCAGGTGCTGGACGTGGAAGGAGAGGTGATCGAACAAGTGGAAGCGGAATATCGTGAACTGCCCGCCGAGTTGAGTACGGAATGGAACACGCTTATGGCTCGACCGAATCAGGTTATCGCTGACGTGACTTTCTCACCGCACATCTCAGAGGAAAACAGTGCCTCGAAAGACGGCGTGACGTTGCAGGTCATTCCGTTGGCGATGGATACTCATGGGGTTGTGCTGACGCAGATTCACGGCTGGCTTGGGGCGACACCGATTGAAGCCCCCCTTTATATGCACGTCAATCCTCGCTACCGCACCCCGGCAGGGATGCAGGAGATGCCCTCTCTGCTTTGCAGGGACGACCGGGGACGCGCTTACATTGAAGTGGTTGTCGGAGAGTTGTGGATGTTGCCGAATATGTGGGGCGGCGGCGTGCCGCGTCTGCGCGTGTTCGCGCCGCTTTCGCCCGGTGCGCCTTTGCCTCGCCGCCTTACGCTACAACTAGGCATTGCTCCCTGGGTTTCCGACACAATCAGCGGAGAGGCAGAAGGTCAGAATGGAGTTCAATCTATTTTGCTGTCAACAAGCCTGAGTGTGACAATGGATCTGCCCCGCCGCACAAAATCCATCGATCCGATGGCTTCTCTGACGCACGAGTGGCGATGGTTACTCAGCACAACAGGCGTGCCGATGCCAACATTGGACGCGGCACTGGAAAGTAGTTGGAGAAAGGATAAGGAATAGATTCGGAGCGGTCCCGGGTTCTAATTCAGTGGGACGCACTTTGCCGCAGAGAGAAACTTTCTCTCTGCGGCGTTTTTGTTTTTCAGGGTCAACAGTTTTACTTGACGGAATCAATGTCTTAAAAAGAACTGCTTTATGGATTTTCAGCAAAGGGTATACTGAGTGCATGACACGAGAACCCATTGGACAAACCACTTACAATCGTATCGGAGATCGCTTTGCGGATGAGGTGGACACACGCCCCTACAACGCGCTTTTCGAGCGTCCCGCAACGCTGGCACTGGTGGGAGAGGTGGCGGGAAAGCACATTCTCGATATGGGCTGTGGAAACGGTTGGTACTCCGAAACGTTGAGAGACCGGGGTGCGACGGTCGTTGGCTTCGATGTGAGCGAAACAATGCTTTACCGGGCGAAAGAACGACTGGGCAAGACAGTACCGCTTTTTCATCAATCGCTCGATAGGACTTATGATTTCGCCCATGATGCCGAATTCGATCTTGCGATAGCCCCGCTCTGCCTGTCCTATGTCCCGGACTTGCGCCCTGTTTATCATGAGGTAGCGCGTGTTCTCAAGCCGGGAGGTGCATTCGTCTTCTCGACACACCACCCCGCGAACGATTATTCGCGCCATTCTGAGGGCGATTACCACGAGACACGCCTATTGACGGAACGCTGGAGCTGGCTCGGTGAAATGCAGTTTTATCGCCGTCCCTTACAGGAAATCCTCGATCCGTTGTGGGAGGCGGGGCTGATCCTAGAGCGTTTTGTCGAGGCAATCCCGACGGAGGAGTTCGCCCGTCTTCAACCGGAAAGTTTCGCAAAGGAAAAGCGGTCGCCTTCTTTCGTCTGCCTTCGTGTGTTGAGGAGATAGGAGGAACGTGTTAAGTATTGAGTGTTGAGATGAAGATTTCGCCCCCAACCCCTCCCCCAAAATCCGGGAAAGGGGAGTCAATACAAATGCCTTCAATATCTACCCACTTGCAGGAGAGGAGGCAATACAGACGTTCTTAGTCATCCTCTTTTCTTTCCCCTTTGCGCCTTGCTCAAGGGCGCACTGTTTCCTTCTCAACACTTAACCCTTAACACTTTCCCCCTGAAAAATAATCGAAAAATAATTGGAAACCCCTTTATCATTTCGGGGTTTTCGGGCTATATTAGCTTAAGTGAGTGTTTTTAACGGGGGAATGCGAAACAAGGACAGCCTTTCCCCCTTGAAGACGACGCGCAAAACAGACAATCCAAATCTATGAACGGAGGTTAGTGAGACAATGGAAAGAATGATTCAACTCGGTCGGGGGATGACCCCCACAGGATTTTGTGGTGTGCTGGACTATCGGGGCGGCTCCCCCGGAGGAGATGCAGACTGCCGAACGTGATTTACGTTCGTGACGCCGTGAATTTTGCGGCGGCTGCAGTCAAAAGCATCATCATCTCCTCATCAGCAGAGACCGGACGCAGGAACAATCCCCTGTGACGCCGCTCTCTGGAAACATTTCGAGTCGGAGGTCGGCAATCAGAGCCGTATCGTCCCGACTCCGATTTGCCGGGAGCCACAAGCGAAGCAACTTCGCGTGTGGCGTTTTTTGTTTTTACCCTGGCACATTTCGAGGAGAAGCAGAGACCATGCAGCGTGTACTTGAACGCGCACACGGCGGTGAACGCCGCGCACAGGCGGAGTTGGTGGAAGACCTGCATCCGCGCATTGAGAAAATGGCACTCTATTTCGGGCATCGTTGTGGAGTGGACGCCGACGATCTAAGACAGGAAGCATGGATCGCCATTCTGGAGATGCTTCCCCGGCTTGACCTCTCGGTGGGAACGCCGGAGCAACATCTCTTGAAGCGGGCAAAGTGGCGAATTCTGGACTCGATCAGGTTTCAGCGTCGCCGCCAACATCTCGCCCTTGAGGACGGACTTTCGGAATCGGTGAAGGGAGTTTATTTTGATCCCCGCCCCGACTTCGACCTGCCCCGCCTCATGCAGGAACTGACGGCGATTCAGAAGCGCATCCTGCGTGCCTTAATGGAGGGCTATACCTGGCGCGAAGTGGGTGACATCGTAGGCTGTACCTCGGCAAATGTCGCTTATCACGTTCGCAAAATCCGAGAGGTGTATCTCTTTCAGAATGAGGAATAGAAAGTGCGATTCAAAAGACCCCCGCGTTCTCTTAAAAGGAGAACGCGGGGGTTCTTTTTCGCAAAATTTGTCAAGGGTAAGCACAAAGTTTCGTTGTGACGGAACGAGTTTTCTAATCGTGCCTGAGACAGAAAGAGCTACGGCATTTCCTCATCTTTGCTGAGGAGAGAAACCACTACGCTGACTGCGCCAATCGCAATCAGGGCGTTTCTGGCACGAGTATTTTTGGAAAATCCGAAAAGCCACAGAGAAGCCATTGCGCCTACACTACTTAAATATCTCTTGCGTAATCAGGGTAAACTTTTGTTATGATCACTCTTTCCAAACTCCGCCGCAAGCCCCGCCACTTTCGTGCCTTTACGGGCTTGACGCCGTTTGAGTTCGATGCCCT
>JACMPS010000219.1 GCA_014377395.1 Chthonomonadaceae bacterium | reverse complement strand
TGACCTCATATTGCGCGAACAGCCCTCCTAAAATTCCGGTGAGGGTGTCGCCGCTTCCACCGGTTGCCATGCCGGGATTGCCTGTCGGGTTGATGCGAAGGTTGCCTTCGGGGTCGGCGATCAACGTGAACCTCCCTTTTAAGACTACAATTGCCCGGTACTTTTGCGCGAGTTGCAGAACGCTCTGTCGCCTGTTGGACTGAATTGTCACGGTATCGGTTCCAAGTAGCCGTGCCGCCTCGCCGGGGTGCGGGGTCAAAATCAGCGGAACGAGCGGGTTTTCTTTGCGCCTGAGTGCGATTTCCGGGTTTTGTGCAAGAGCGTTCAGGGCGTCGGCGTCCAGGATCAGCGGCTTATCGATTTCCACAATGATTCTCTGTACAAGTGCGACAACTCCCGGTTTCGTCGTCATTCCGGGACCCAGACAGAGAACGGTTGCTCTTTGAGTCGCTTCTACAATTTTGTCGAATGATGCTTCGCTTACCGCACCATCCTCATCGGGGAGGGCAATCGTCATCTGCTCATCGAGTTTCGCACCAATCAGAAGTTGGACACACGCCGGAGCCAGCACCGTCACCAAGCCTGCCCCGGAGCGTTGCGCCGCTCTTGCCGCCATCGCAGGTGCTCCCGACATTCCTGCCGAACCCCCAATGATGTAGACGTGTCCATAATCTCCTTTATTGGACTCTTGCCTTCGCTTTTGCAGAAAATCGAAGGTTTGCGCTTCACTTAAGACGGCTTTGGGAGAAGTTGAGAGAAGATTCCAGTCCATTCCGATGTCGGCAAGGTGCAGTTCGCCAACGTATTCATCTCCCGGCGGCAGATACAATCCCCACTTCGGAAAAGCAAACGTGACGGTGTGATCGGCTCGAACCGCGCCCTCGGATTTGCCTCCCGGAACCTCCCCGGTTGTCGCATCCATGCCGGAAGGAATATCCACCGAGATAATTTTGCAATTCTTTTCTGCCGCGCAAAGGTTGATCCAACGGATCGCTTCGGCATACTCCGGGCGGGGCGCACCTGAAATCCCTGTGCCGAGCAGAGCGTCCACAATGACCTGAAAAAGACCGCTTTCGCCATGATTTTCCTCTTGAAAAGCAGGAAGGGGCATCATTTTCGTCAGCAAATCGTAGTAGACTTTTGCGTCGCCTTTGATCTTTGTCGGGTCGCCCACAAGAAAAGGAAACACGTTCGCACCCTGAATTTTAAGGAGACGCGCCACCACAAAGCCATCGCCGCCATTGTTGCCCGTCCCACAGAAGACGGCAATCTTTTTGCCCCTGACGGAACCACCGAGAACCCGCCGAATTACCTTGTAGACTGCCCACCCCGCATTTTCCATGAGAGTTGCGGACGGCATCCCGTAGTCTTCGTTCGCCCTTCTATCCAGTTCGCGTATCTCGTCGGCAGTGACAACCTGCAACACGGGCGGATCTCCTCTTATCAGTGTCCTGAAAACAAACTTTCCATGGCCTATTTGATTTGAATGTCGGCTTGAAAACATTATTTCCGCAAAATCAGGTAAATTTCCTGCGTGATTTGCGGTTTCCAAAAGGGAAGGGGACAGGCTACACTAATTTCATCCTTTTCCCATAAGCCGAGTACGAAAAATGCAAAAAGTTCACCTGCAAAATTCTAAATACAACTCTCTTTTGATGCATCCGCTCACCTCCATCTTCACGCTGATCTCTGTGGTGAGCGTCCTTTTGATGCGATTCTCTCCTGCCCCCTTCCAGCCCTCAACCGGCTCCGGTTTCAATGAGGTCAATGCAACCGGCGTAGACGATGCCTCTGATGATCTTGACGCCTTTGACACGCCCGACGCCGTGACAAAAGAAGTCCCCTCACCGGACGGAAAATGGATCGGAGTGATGATCTACAGCGTAGAGAAGAGAGGGAAGCCCGGGCATGACCTTTTCGCATTACGCTCCAGAGACGGAAAACTCGAAAGGAACGCGGAAGGCAGCATTCTTTCCACACTCTATGCAGGAAAAACCGGAGTCGAAATCCAAAAGGCAGAGTGGCACGATCCCAAAACTATTTTCCTCACGCTCTGCAACCGGAAAGAGCCGCTACCGCCCGACAGAGTACTGGCACGTTTTCGCGGCATTGTCGTGAAGGGCATTTTTCTAACTCAGTAATACCTCCGCTTCTCCTCTAAGCCAACTCTGAGAAAGCGGAACAGCAAGGGGCAAACCGTGAAGAGCAACGCGGCAAACCAGAACCAACTTAGCCTATCCGATCTTCCTTCCTCGTTCACTTCGTTTAGTAGCGATCCAAAGACGAAATCGGTACAGGAAGCCCTGCAAAAGCGAGGACGAATTGTGGTGGAGGTGCAGGGACGCAGTATGTTCCCGATTTTGCGGAACGGCACTCACGTCGAAGTTAGACCTGTCGTTTACGATGAGTTGCGTCCCGGCGACTTGATTGTTTTCTCGAATGGATACCGCCTTGTCTGTCACCGCTTAATTCGCAAACGCCGCACCTTGCTAATGCTAAAGGGCGATACCAACCTTTATATGGATCCCCCCGTGATTCAGTCGCAGGTGCTGGGGCGTGTCGCTCGTCTGATTTCCGACCTCGATAACGACTGGCACATTCACCCAATGGACACCACGAAATATCGCCGTCGCGCTCGTTCTCTTGCCCGCTTCACCTATCCCTACGCGCTCTATTTTAACCTGCTTCATTGGTGCGGTTCCTGTCGCTGGTGGGCGCGGGGCATTGAAATGGAAGGCGATCACAGGGGGCAGTAGAAGGAAAAGAAGCATTTTCTTCCTGTCTCTTTACTCCTCCTTTCCACTTCCGGGGCGCAACAATTGCCGTTCGTCTTCCGCTTCCACGGACTTTGCCACTCGTAGCAATACCGTTTCGTTCGTCGTGTCCTGTGAGGGACGCAACAGCATTTTGCTCTGCTTCTCCAAATCCCGAACCGCCCTGAGATGTTCCAGGCAAGCGATTGCCTTTTCTTTTACGTTCGCGTTGCACTCCGATCTCAAGAATTGCTCGATGTTCAGGATCGCCAGGGTGTCTTCGATCCGAGGCAGCGTCTCCAGCACGACCAGACAAAGTTCCGGGGCTGGACTCAGCACGAGATTGCGTAAGGTTTGGCGTTCCGGTGTTGTGAGGGTGAAAGCGAGTTCCGGGGTAAGTAGGGGCAAATTGTTGATCAGGGCAAGACCAACAATCTCTTTTGCCAACCCGTTCTTTCCCCAGGCTTGGAGAGTGGGCTGAATCAGGCGGGCGTCTTTGTATTCGCTGAGTAACGGATAAACCCATTCGCCCAAGTATTTCATGCCTACACTAAAGCTAATGTGCCAACCCGCCGCTATAAAAAGTGCAGGGGCTATCGGAGAAATAAAGTGCCGAAACTCCGGCGGAAACGGAACTCTCAGTATAAAAGCAAATAGCAAGACAATCAACGCCAGCATTACAAGCGAGGTATAGACAGGAACTTGGATTCGCTCGAACAGTGGCATCTGCGTCAGTTCCACCATTGTTTTAATGGCTTCCTCGTTCGGCAGAGCACGGATAGATTCAAGCGCAACCCTTTGCTTTTTGGGCGAAAGGTAGTTGAGTTGTTTCGCAAGTGCTTTGATTTCA
>JACMPS010000218.1 GCA_014377395.1 Chthonomonadaceae bacterium | reverse complement strand
TTGGCGGCTGACCTGTTGCTATGGTTTTTGTACACGCATGAGCCGAGCGTGGTGCTGACGACCGCTCCGACATGGCGGCAAGTCGAAAGCCTGCTCTGGGAGGAAGTCCGAAGAAGACATCGTAGAGCGTGCGTCTTTGCCGAGCGAAACGGAACCCCGGTTCTACCGGGCAAACTTCTCCAGACGCAACTGAAATTGTCAGAGGGACATTTTGCAATGGGGCTTTCCACCGATGAGCCCGTAAGGTTTCAGGGCTTTCACGCGGAAAACCTGCTGATCATTCTCGATGAGGCTTGTGGGATTGACCCGGAAATCTGGGAGGCAGTTGAGGGCATCTGTGTCGGGCAGAATAATCGGGTGCTGGCAATCTCAAACCCGCTTGACTCGGCAGGTAAATTCTACAGCCTGTTTCAGAACCCACGCTGGAAGACGCTCACGATCTCGGCACTGGATCACCCGAACGTGCTTTCGCCTACTGAAAGGGAGGAGAGAAACGCCGAAGCCGTACCGATGATTCCCGGAGCGGTCACTCGTGAAGCCGTCGAGGACAGGATTTCTTCGTGGTGCGAAGAGACCGATCTCGAAGACGCAACCGGAACGCTGATCTGGGAAGGGCGGCATTATTGCCCTAACGCACAATTTCGGATTCGGGTGCAGGGCGAGTTTCCCGAAGCAGGAGAAAACAGCCTGCTGGCAAGGGACAAACTCGCTACGGCACAGTCGCTTTTCGTTTCGGTACGGGAAACGCCCTGTGCTCTTGCAGTGGATGTGGCGCGTTTTGGTTCGGATGAAACGGCGTTTGCGTTGCGGCGCGGAGACCGGATTGTGTGGGTGAAAACCGTTCAGGGGCAGGACACGATGACGACGGCAAAACGGGCACTTGCGCTTTACCGGGAAGCGGGAGCGAGTTTTTTGCTGGTGGACGAGACGGGGGTTGGCGGTGGCGTGATGGACAGGATCAATGAAGAGCGTCCTCGTGGCTTGATCGGAGTTCAGTTCGGCGCAAGTCCTTTGGAAGGAGACGAGGTTCAATTTGTCAATCTTCGCGCCCAGATGTACTGGCGATTGAAGGTCTGGATCGAGGCAGGAAAACTCGCTCTTCCCGCCGATTCGCTCTTAATTGAACAACTCGCCTCGTTGCGCTACGATACCAATGAAATGGGGCGCATCAGAATTGAGAGCAAAGATTCGATGAAGAAGCGTGGGATCGGTTCGCCTGATCGCGCTGACGCGGTGGCGATGCTGATGCACCCGGCAATTGAGGGAGAAGCGAATCGGGCGCGTTCCGTTTCGTCGCTGGTGTGGAGAGGGGCGCAAGCATGGTAAAATAAGGGAAGTGGTCGAATTCGAGCGGGAGTCCGACGGTCTAAACCTCCGGACTCCCTTTTAAGAACAAACTCCAGAAAACGCAACTGCGCACTCTCTTCACCCCCTCATTACAGGAGAAACGACCCTGATCTACCGAGACCTGTTTCCAATTGCAAGGCTTTTTTGTCTGGGAGGTCTTGTGCTGTCTTTTTCTCCCGGCAAAGTCACGCTTCTTCCCAGTAAGCAAATCCCCGACAAAACCGAGGTCACGTTTCGACCGGTAGAACGAAACGAAATGCCTGCAATCCGCCCTAAACTGTCCCTGTTTCGAGCGCGGCTTGTGGAGATGCAACCCGATGCCCCTGGCAGATACGCAGGGTCAATTGAGGTGGGAACACAGGACGCTCCACAGACGATCTCACTACTTCTAGAAGGGGTTGCAAGCCCGATTTTGCACGTCGGAAGCGAAACGGTCACGCTGAAATCGAGCGTGCCGGGGGCTTCTTCGGAGGTGGCTGAGTTTTCGGGTTCGATCACATTTCCGGTCAAGATCGAAAATGAGAAAGTAGTGATGACGCTTTCCGTGACCTGGTACGGCGTCAATCACCCGCGCCGTGCAAGCGGAAATGCCCCTCTCTATTATAATCTTGAGACTTTTACAGGCGGCAATGTTGTTCTCAAGGGGAAAACCTATCGCGCCGCTCTTTTCGATACGAATTATCGCGGAGATTTCCGGGGGAAAGTCACTTCGCCCGTAACCGGAGTTTTGTTGCTCCTCGATGCGAACGGCAATGGAAGTTTCGATGTACGTGGTGAGGCTTTCGATACGGGACAGCCTTTCAACATCGGTGGAACCACCTACGAAATTTCAGGGATGAATGCGGAAGGACGCCGCTTCACGGTGAAGAAATCGGCGAAATCAGTACCGGAAATTGCTCCGCCCCCCGATTTAAGCGAAGGCAACTCTGCGCCTCCGTTCAAGGCAACCTCAATCGGCGGAAAGCAGATTTCATTCCCGAAAGATTATGCGGGCAAACTCGTGATGCTGATCTTCTGGGCGTCGTGGTGTGGAGATTGCCAGCGGGAGGTACCGTACTTCACCTCCGCCTACGCGAAACTCCATTCTCAGGGATTGGAAGCCCTCGGTGTTTCGCTGGATCGCCCCAACACGCTCTCCGAGTTAAAAGCCTATCTCAAAAAGAGCAAAATGGAGTGGGCGCAGGTTTACAGCGGTGGCTTCTGGGAGGACAAAACGGTGTACCTGTATGGGATTGACTGGATACCGACCTTTCTGCTGGTAGACAGCGACACCGGAAAAATCGTCGCGTCCGGCGAATCACTTTCCCCCTCGAAAATGGAAGCGACCCTTCGTGCCACTCTGGAAACTAAATCTAAGTCACCGAAAGCACCTTCTCAAAAATGAAACGTTGTCCCTCTTCTTTCTTCTTTTCACTCTTAATTTTTGCCTTTTCCGTTCCTCCTCTGACATTGTTTTCAACAGCGAAAGGAGAAGCGCAAACAACCTCTGCCTCGATTCCCCTCCCCTACGAATTTATCGCTTCTCCCAACTTCAACGAGCGTCCCAAAACGAAAACCGTAAACTGCGTCGTGGTTCACGCGACCGTAATTCCTACACTGGAACAAACCGTCGAACATTTTCTGAAAGTGGAAACGCAAGTTTCGGCGCACTTCGTGGTCGGGCGTGATGGGCGCGTGGTGCAGATGGTCCCGGTGGAAAAGCGCGGCTGGCACGCGGGTGTTTCGCGCTGGATGGGCGAGGGCGATCTGAACAACACCTCGGTGGGAATCGAAATGGTCAATCTCAATGACGGCAAAGACCCCTTTCCAACCGAGCAACTTGGAGCGGTGGCGGGGATCATTCGGTTTTTGCGCGGCTACTACGAGATCCTCGATTCGCGGATTGTTTCTCATGAAGATATTGCGGTTCCACACGGACGCAAAACCGATCCGCTAGGCTTTGATTTTTCGGCATTAAAGCGGTTGGCGCGGATGCCTTCGGGTGCTTTGCCGCCTCTTTCCTCCGCCTCTCAAACCGGGGAAGAGATTGCTTTTCCCGATGTATCGCCCAAGCCGAAATTTCCAACGGGATTGGAGTCTCTTGAAACTTTGCCCGCTGGAACTTTGCTTCCTTATGCGTTTCAGGCGTCCCCCAATTTTAATGAACGTCCAATGGAGACCCCGGTTCGTCAAATCGTGATTCATGCGACTGCCGCCTCGACAACCTCCTCTACCGTGACGTGGTTTCTGATGGAGGAGTCGCAGGTGTCGGCGCATTTTGTGGTGGGCAAGGACGGGCGCGTGGTGCAGATGGTCTCGTTGGAAAAGCGGGCGTGGCACGCGGGGCCTTCGGCGTGGGGGTGGGCGACAAACCTGAATCATTCGAGTATCGGCATCGAGATGGTCAACCTCAACGACGGCAAAGACCCCTACCCGGAGGCGCAGGTGCAGGCGACGGCGGCACTCGTTCGTTTTCTGCGACAACGCTACACGATTGGCGAAGAAAACATCGTCACGCATGAGCAGATCGCGCTCCCTTTCGGACGCAAAGACGACCCGAAAGGCTTTGACATGGCGCGGCTGATGACGCTTTCTCGTCCTCAGTAAGTCTTGTTTATTCACAGACCGGAACCCAACAGAGATAAAATCTCTTGGAGAAGAAGGAGAACTAAAAATGGCGATTATGTATATAGAAGACATTGATGTTCGCAATCTGCCTGATTGGTTCTGGGACACGCTTCGGGAGGCAGAGGGGAGTCGTATCAAACTCAACGAGATACTTATGCTTTTGCCCAATGAGAAATTACGTGAACATTTCTACTTTTTTCAGGCTGCAACTGAAGCGATTTCTGAGGAACCGCATACTCTTTTCATGCAACGTCCTGGACATTCACTTTCAGAAGACGCTCGTGACGATATAGCAAGCATTGTAGTAAGTCAAGGAAAGAGCTATTACCTAGCAGTATTGAACGAACCCAAGTCGCTGGCAGACATGGAAGAGGATTTGATAGATTTAGGAGGTATTGCTGACTCAATCTATGAAGAACGAACGGGAGAGAGTTTCTGGGATGAGTTGATGGGGTAATTTTTCGTGTGATCAAGAATGTTTGCTTAGAAATGAAGTGGG
>JACMPS010000217.1 GCA_014377395.1 Chthonomonadaceae bacterium | reverse complement strand
GACAGAGATGGAAAACTTTGCATTTGGCTTGGAACGGGATCTGGCCGCCATTAAAAATGCGGTCTCCTTGAAATGGTCGAACGGCTTGACGGAAGGGCATGTGAACCGGCTGAAAATGCTCAAGCGCCAGATGTACGGACGTGCCAACTTTGATCTGTTACGCCGTCGAGTTCTCTATGCCTAGCGGTTAACGTCTGCTCGCTGCACCCAAAGTGAGGGAGAACCTTAATGCTTAACACTCACTAATTTTCCTGTGCCTATAAAGAAGGGGAATTCCTTCCCCGGATTCCTGCCCTGAAACGGTTTCGGGTGCAAGTCGTCTACACTTTGTCTCACTGTTTTCTGAAATTTATCCTATTTTACTCGTTCTACTCGGAGTCACCCTGACCTATGCACACTGTTTCGACCTTTCTGCGACCGGCTCTGGTTCCGGTTGCCTTTTCTCTGTTGTTTGCTTCCACTCCCGTACCTGCACAAGAAGACGCACACGAAAGGCAAGATAAGCAAGTGCTCGCGTCTCGATTCGCCCAACACGAAGCCGCCTTCGAGAAAGTTTGGAAAACAACGCAAGACCATTTCTACGACACCAAAATGAATGGCGTGGATTGGAACGTAGTCAAGCAGAAATACAAGCCACTGCTCAGGGAAGCCGTGACTAAACCACAATTCGCAGACCTAATGAAGCGAATGTTGGAGGAATTGCACGTCTCCCACACCGATTATCTGACGGATGATGACTACGGCTTTTATATGTTTCCCTCGGTGATAAGCGGTCAGGTCACGGGGAACGAGGCGGGGCATATCGGCATCACGGGACGTTCGGTAAAGGGCGGCTATGAAGTCACGGCGGTGCTGGATGACAGCCCTGCGGAAAAATCAGGACTGGAAATCGGGGACATTATCATAGGTGCGGAGGGGAAACCCTTTACGACGGTCGGTTCTTTTCGCGGCAAGGAGGGGAAGAGCGTCACCCTCCAAGTTTTGCGGTTGGGATCAGTAAAGCAAATGGAGGTGGTTCCCGTTAAAGAGAACATCCTCGGAGCCTTTCTCCGCGCCACCGAGAAAAGCGCGAAAATCATTGAGATCGGCGGCAAACGTATTGGTTATCTGCACCTGTGGACAATGGGAACTGACGCCTTCAAGACCGCGATGCAGTCCGCCGTCATGGGCAAATTGTATCGTACCGACGGCTTAATTCTGGACATTCGCGACGGATTTGGAGGGCGTCCTTTCGGCTACTCTGATATTTTTCACAAACCTGCGATCAACTGGCGACAAACGATGCGGGGTATTACAACGGATCAAAAAAGCGCGTATGGCAAGCCAATGGTACTCCTGATCAATGGTGGATCAAGAAGTGCAAAAGAATATTTTGCGTTTGAGTTCAAGAAGACCGGACGAGCCACGCTTGTCGGGACAACAACGGCAGGGGCTTTTCTGGGTGCATCGGGCTACCCGATCAGTAAGGAAGGGTTTCTTGAAATCCCGATTGTAAGTCTCACTCTGGACGGCAGGAAACTGGAAGGAAAGGGCGTTTCGCCTGACATCGAAGTCAAGCCCTCCACTCCCGGAAGCAAAGACGATGCTCAACTAAAAAAAGCGCAGGAGGTGTTGCTCCAGAAAATCAAAATCGCGCCCCCGACAGGAGAGCGCGAAGTGATTATCGAAGCGAACTTTTAATTTTTGCTTCGGCTTTCGACTGCGAAGATTTGATGAATCTTTCCCTCCCTCTTCCGTAAGCGGGGGAGGGGCTGGGATTTATTTTCTCTCCCGCATCGCGTCCGAAGGACGCCTCCACTGAAAGTGCTTAGCGCAAGGATAAACTAGACCGTTGACGACAAAACCCTTGACACCAAGCCATTTCTACTCCCTCACTCCAATCTCCGTTTTTGCAAAAGGCGAATCATGCCGACTCGCCTTTTGCAAAGAGAACACTACTCGGCTCCCAGGGCGTTATAGTTCTGGAGTAGCAAACTCAAGTCTCCGAAATCTATACCACCGTCTTCGTTCAAGTCATCCGCAAGCACATACAACCTATCTCCTGAGATCGAATTGTAAACCTGCAACATCTGTGACAGGTCTCCAAAATCAATGGAGTTATCTCCGTTGATGTCGCCGACAAGAAGAGTGAGTCCGCTTGCATTCGTCAGGTTACGGGTGAGGTCTATTGAAGTGGTCGCTCTCAACCACTTACTGCCTTTGGCGGCGAGGGTGTAGGTTCCCGCCGGAATTCCCGTGAACGCATAGTTTCCTGAAGCCGTGAGGGTTTGGGTGAAGAGAAGAGGTGAGCCTCCCTCGGTTGGGCGGAACTGGAAGTCAATGGATTTCGCTTTGTTGCTGATCCCCTGAAGACCGAGTACCCCCGATAGCGAACTCAATGCACTGAAATTGACACCACTTGCATCGGCGTTCAGCGTCAGAGAACGAGTTGCAGGAGAGTAGGTCAGCCCCGTCGTTGTCGGCGTGACGACATAGGTAAGCGCGGGAAGGTTGAGCAGTGCGAAGGTTCCATCGGTAGCCGTCGTAATCGTTCGCGTGATGCTTGCGTTATAAGAGACAGAGAGAGACCAGAAATTGATCTGTCCCACATCGAGCGCATCGAGATCGCGCACCTTCAGTCTCCAAGTTCCATTTGCCCGCTTGCCATTAAACGCATCGAAACTATTTGCAGGGAGGGTCTGATCAGGGTAGACGGTGATAATATCCTGATTGTCCGCTCCGGTTCGATTGTGAACAATCACGGTCGTATTGTCCGGTGCTATCAGACTGATCTCCAGATCACCGATAAAGGTATGAGTGAGATTTAGCGAGAGGTGTACCGCTGTCACGGTTCCGGTTCCTGCAAGGGAAAGCGTGGAGGTGACTCCCGTTGTATTGTTATCGGGAATAGGGAGGTTAGGTGATACGGAATTAAAGGTTCGGAGAACTCCGGTTCCTGTCGCGGACAGAGAGATACCGCCTAATCCGGTGACGCCGCGCACTCCTCCTGAAAGACTGAATTTGAGAGCGGGCGTTGTTACAACGACAGAGGAGGAGAAAGGAGAATCACCCTCGATTGTGGTAGCGCGCAGACGATAAACGTAGGTGGTATCTGCAGAGACAGTATCCACATAAGAATTGGCATTGGCTCCGGTCACGGCGATTTGAGTGAAAAGACCGTTTTCGGTTTTGCGTTCGATTTTGTATCCGGTCTCATTGTTGTTGTTGTCCGTCCAACTCAAATTGATTCGGGTCGGTGAAACTGCGGTTGCGGCAACATTTGTTGGCGCATTTGCATAGAAAATAAAGCCACGATCAATCAGAACTTTTCGGATTGCGGCTCTGTCTGCATCGGCATACAGGGTTTGATTCGCGGCAAGAATGGCGTTGGCTCCGTCGCTGAATGCAGAAGACGCAGGCACGGAAAAGTGAGACTCTAAGATCATTTTGTCGGCACGAGTACGCCCGACAATCCCTCGAATTTGCCAGAGTGAGGCACTCCACATTTCTCCGTCGGCATGAACTTCTCCCTGAACGTCTTCAGGGTAGTGCTTTGACGAAACCACTGTCCTCAAAAAAGCGGGGTCGCCTGGATTGTAGGAGGTTGCATCCCACTTTCCGAGGTAAATGTCCCACCCCGGTGCTTTCGGACCGACTCCGGCAAATTGTGACACCGCCCAGTAATCGCCCCACCCTTCCCCCATCGAACCGCCCTCTTCGGTACTGCCCCAGCCCGGAACCTGGTTGTCCTGAATGGCGTGTCCACTCTCATGCCAGGTAACACTTGCATCCTGCACGTCATTGACCCCACCCGACCCCATCGAGATTTGCTTTGTACCCGGACTGTAAAATGCATTGTCATCGGTGAAGGAGTTGATATTGATTATGACGCGACGGTTATTGATGTTCGTGAATCCGAGGCTCTGGATGTAGCGCTCAATGAGGTCAATATGATAGTAACCCATTGTTTCGTCGAAGCCAGACTGTGATCGGTTGAAATCGTAATTGAAGGTTGAGGAGAACGCTCGGCTCTCCGTTGATGGCACGGTTGTCGTTGCATAGGTTCCCGTGAGAAAACCCGATCCGTCCAACCCCTTCAAGGTCACGGTCTGGCGTTGTGCGTTCAGCACAGGCGAGTCGGCGTTGTCATTGTCCGTCAGTGTGCTGTCGCCGGAGGTTGTCACCGGGTCGGGATTGTAGACTTTACCGGTGCCGTCCACATAGCAAGCCGTGTTGACCTTACGGAGAATTGCGCCTGTGGAGGCATTGACAAGAATATCCCATGCGGCGGACGGGGAGTAGGTGTCGAAGCGCACACGCCACACGGAAATCGGCGTCCCTTCGATCACATAAACAAAAGGTTCTGCAGTGGGCGTTTGCGTTGAAACCGTTCTTGGTCCGACGGCTTGCAGGGCGTTCGTGATTGCGGTTTCGCCTGAAAGGTTGGTGCTGAGGGGAACCGGGTTTGTGATCGGAACAAGATCAAGATTGACTAATTCAATCGCCCCTGATTTACTCGAATGGACGGAAAGTTCTCCGTGATAGACGGGCACCCCCTCATAAACTTGAGCGTAGGTGACGTGATGGCGGGTCAGACTGTCCACTTCACGAGTGACTTTCAGTTCTCCCAGATTCTGGCTTAAACCGAGCGCGGCAGCGTTTTGCTGGAGAAATAAGTCGGTATCACTCTGCGTCGTCTTTGCGTTTGTTCTTGATCTTGCGTTAGAGTTGCCCTTGCTTTTTCGGATCATTACGCTTCCCTGCAAACGACGCAAGCGATTGTTTTGATCCGTTTCGGCGGTCATGCCCTCAACAAAGGTTTGAGTGCTTTGTGTCAATTTCGGGGTGGAATCATAGCCTTTTTTCATTGAAATCGGGACGCCTTTGATCGTTTGCGTGGCTCCGCGTTTTAGGGCACTGAGTTCGAGGGCTTTTTGCGTGACGTTCGTTTCGTAGGCAATGGCTCCGAGGGCAAGTGCCGAAGCACTACCAATAAAGGCAAAACGAGTGAGGTTCCGGCGAGAGACACCACGCCGAGGATGGTTTGCTTGTGACATAGTTAGCCTTTACTGAGATAAAAAACCGAGAGAGGTTGCAGAGACAATTCAGTTTAACAATTTCCTACAAATTTGTCAAGTGGGATTCGTAACGCAAGGTCAATTGTTTTTGACGACGCACGGCAGGGTACAATAAAGAAGAAATGTCAACTCCCAATCCCCTTAACTCTTCTCACCCGCCCCCCGGCGTTCCCCCGACAAAGCGTTGGAACTTCGGTGCCTTAATCCTGGACGTGTCCTGTTTTTCAACGGGCGTCGCTTTTCTGGAACCGAGTGCCGTCTTGCCCCTTTTGTTGGAGCGTCTTGGAGCCAATGGGGTACTGATTGGGGCATTGGCGGCTTCCCGTTCCCTGATTTTCAATCTAATCCCCGTTTTTATCGCCTACTTTTTGCAAAAGCGGGTTCGACTCAAGCCTACCCTGCTCACCGTTTGCAACGTCACTCGCCTTCCGGTTCTTATTCTCCCTTATCTTATTTACCACTCCGCAGACTCACTCGAATCTCAAAAAATTGCGCTCTGGACAACGGTAGTTTTGCTGTGGTTCTGGTCGGCAGGGGATGGCATGGGGTATGCGCCCTGGATGGAGATCGTTTCTCGTGCCTTCGATGAGCGGTTGCGGGGACGTTTTTTTGCAACGACGCAACTGGTTTCCGGGAGCATCAATATCGGTGTTGCCGCGTTTCTCGTCAACCCGGTGCTCTCAGCGACGTTTCTCCCCTACCCCGCCAACTATGCGTTTCTTGCGCTGATGTACGGAATTTTGATGCAAGCCTCCAGTGTCGGACTTTTCCTGATCAAAGAGCCGCCTGCCCCTGTTCACGCGGAACCGGAAACAACCCACCTTTCACTTTTCGGTTATCTCCGCAGTCTGCCGGGTGCCGCAAAAGGAAATCCCAATTTCGCCAAATTGTTGCGGGTTCAACTTTTGCTGGCGGCAGGGACGGCTTGCCAACCGTTTTACGTCATTTACGCAAAAGATTATTTTCACCTCACCGATGACTGGGGCGGGAAATATCAGGTTTTACTCGCAATCAGCGGCATGGGAATTTTGCCGTTTATCGTTTATGTCACCGAAAAGCGCGGCATGGCTTCGGCGATCCGGTTTGTGGGCTGGGTGGTTTTGCTGACCCCGATTTACGCACTGACGCTCGGTCGTCTTTCTCCTACAATGTTCGGTGGGGTGTTTCTGCTGATGGGGGGCAGTCTTGGTTGGGGGTTATGGATGGCGGTCAGTCAGTATCTGCTAGCGGACGCTCCCCCGGCGAAACGTCCTCTTTTTATCGCTTTGATGAACCTCGTCTCGGTGCCGATTGCCCTCTATCCTACGCTTGGAGGATTGCTGGTTCAGCACACGCACCTTTATAGCGTTTCGGGAGTGCCGCTATTGTTTGTCCTGACGGCTCTCGTGGTCTCGATAGGCGTATATTTTATCTCCTCTTTGCCGGAAAGGAAGCCCGATGCCGCTTCACGCTGACCTTCACCGCCACCTCGGAGGGGCGATTGTCCCTCGCATATTCTGGCGATTTTTGCACCGCACCGGGCATCCACTCGCCTCGCTTTATCCGGTCTATGAGGAGTTCGAGATGTTTATCACGCGCCCTCGTGCTTCCCTCAGTGAATTTCTGGAATTGCACAGTATGGTGGAGCAGGTTCAGGGGATCGAAAATCTACCTTATTTCGTGAAGAAATTGGTACGTGGCGCGTTTGTTTTCGAGGGCATTCTCTATCTCGAATTACGGCACACGCCCTATTATCGCACCGACGCCCGCCTTTCCGAAAGGGACAGAATCCACCAGATGCGAGAGGTGGTGAAGGTGATCGCTCAAGCGGCTCATCTGCCGGAATTTCCGCTCAGATTGCGGCAGATTCTCTGTATGCACTCGCGCTTGCCCGAACACATTAACCGCGCCATTCTCGATCTTGCTCATGATGAACCCGACACGGTTTGCGGCATTGACCTTGCAGGTCCCGATACGCTTTACGGGGAGAGATTGCAGGAACACATTGCGATGTTTCGCTACGCAAAAGAAAGCGGTCTCAAAACGACCTGTCACCTCTACGAAACCCCGAACGGTGTTTACCCGGAACTCCTTCCTTTTGTGGATCGCATCGGTCACGGCATTTACATTCCGCTTAAAGCACCGGAACTGCTTTCACAGATCGCAGACCGGGGACAATGCCTTGAAGTCTGCCCTACCTCCTACTTGAAAACCGGAACGCTTCAATCGCTCGACACACTTAAATTATTGTTCCAGAGATGTGAAGAAGCCGGGGTTGATGTGGTGATTTGCACCGACAACCCCGGCTTGCACGATGTACGCTTGCCTTTTGAGTACGAAAACTTGCTCTCTCTCGACATTATAGACTTTAAGCAGTTGCGGCGTTGTCAGGACGCCGCGTTTCGTCATGCCTTTGCCTGGCCCCATGCTCGCCCTCCCGACTCAATTTTGCATACCCTCACCGAACCTGAACCGTCCCTGTATTAGATCGCCTTCGGGAACTTGCAGAACGGGGCAAGCCTTTCCGTCATTGGGGCGGCGAACCCGTATCGCTACACGGGGGCGACGTTTGATAGTGCGACGGGGCTTTACTTCCTGCGTGCCAGGTTCTATGATCCGCAAGCGGGCAGGTTCTTGAGCCAAGACCCCTTTGCTGGCAGTGAAGAAGTTCCTCATACACTCCACAAATACTTGTATACGGGAAATGATCCTGTCAACTTCACGGATCCGACTGGGCAATTTGAATTTGGGGATGTTCTTTCTGCTCTAGGAGCTGCATTAAATTTCACAGCAAGAGTTGTGACTAATCGTCTGGTGGTTGCATTTCTTGCTGTTGCTTTCAATCCTTCTCCTGCGAATGCTCCCGGTCCTAATGATCATCTTTACGCAGATCATAGTGACAGATCAATCATGCAATTTCTGCTTTTTCAGGAGGTTGGTGGTAGAGCCATTGGGTACTTTGGTGGTAAATTTCTTAAATTTTGTGCAATACTCGCTTATCGTACCTTCCTCTCTGCTTTCGAGGATGGAGGTAGCTGGATAATGACTGCCGAACAATACGAGAAATATATTGCAGGACAGCCATTTGCAGGACGTGCGGATGGACAATTTATTAGCCCCTCTGCAGATATAGATAAGGTGATTGCAGAGACTGGAGGCGACACTATTTCTTTGGCAAAGAGATTAAGTACTGAATGGCAACCCGGTCAAAAATTGGTTTGTATTGATGTACGTGATGTGATGAAATATAACCTTCGTCTACCAACCGCTAATCTCAGTGGGGCAAACAGTAAGTTCATTGCAGGCAGGAAACTGCTGGAGGGGTTCCCAAAATCGTTATTGACCCAATTCCAACTACTGATATTGTCGTGACACCCATAAACTAGGTGAGATAAAATGTTAAATCCATTAGAACTGACAGAATTTGCTATAAAAAATAATGAGATCGATAAGTTTCTTTTAGGTGAACCACCGTATGCCTACCGAGATCGTTGGAGTTCCGCTACAGCACCCAATGATGTAACTACAATTTTCTCCGCGGGGATTCGACCTTACGCGGTTTTGCATCCTGAAGCAAAAATAAAAGAGAAAATTGAAGACTTAATCCCGGTACTTTCAACCACAACAGATGGTTTGGATGTGTTGGTTTCTATTCTGTTTACGGAAACGTATGCAAGCTCAGAAGGAAGAACGTCACTTGGGATCAATTTAGAGAATTTATCACAAATTCTCAGAAAACAAGTTGCAAAACACGCGG
>JACMPS010000216.1 GCA_014377395.1 Chthonomonadaceae bacterium | reverse complement strand
GGGGGTAAGTTTGCGCTTTGATGCTGAGCAAAGTACGCGAGACAAAGCGTTCCAGATTGTAAGCCGGGACAATGACCGAGACAAGAGGGAAGGACGCACTCGTCAGAGTTTGCATCAAGGATTCCTTTTGGACAGTGACGTACTGTGCCATGAGGCTCACGCTACAAGATCAACTTTATAGCCCCGCACGAACAAAAAAATGGATGTGTGCCATGCCTACATAAAGTCCCTCGCTATCCACCACCGGAGCCACCGAAAGAGGACGGGGACGCCCCTCCATGCGTTGCATCGCCGCAAACGCCAACTCATCGGGAGCCAGCACTACCGCAGGAGTGGCGTTCATCATTTCCAGAGCCGTCACCGAAAAGGCGTTTTCGCCGTGAAGCCGCAGAGCCTGTCTGAAATCCGACTCGGCGATAATGCCCAGCAACCTCCCCTCATCATCTATTACGCAGGTTGCCCCCACGTGTTTGAGACTGATTTCTTCGAGAACCTGCATCATCCCCGAAGTTGGAGAAACGGCGGGAAGTGCGTCTTTGCCGGAAGTCATCAAATCGCTTACTTTTAACGTAAGACGCCGCCCAAGCCTGCCGCCGGGATGATTTTTCGCGTAATCCTCTGTCGAAAAGCCGCGCCGCTTCTGGAGCGTCATCGCAAGGGCGTCACCAAGTGCCATTGCCACCACCACGCTTGTGGTTGGCGCAAGATTGTGAGGGCACGACTCGCGCTCAATCGTTGCGTCGAGGGTAACGGTAGATTTTCGCGCCAGCGTCGAGTCTAAATTGCCGACAATCGCAAGAATGGGTACGCCTCGACTTAAAATCGCCGGAAGAATCGCTAGAAGTTCTTCGCTTTCTCCGCCATTGGAGTAGGCAATCATCACGTCGTCCTCTTCCACAATGCCAAGATCGCCGTGCATTGCCTCCGAAGGGTGCAGAAAAACCGCCGGACAACCTGTTGAAGTGAGCGTTGCCGCCATTTTTTTTGCCGCAATGCCGGATTTCCCTACGCCTGTGGCGATCACCTTGCCTTTGCAACCGTCCAGCAAGTCCAGTGCCCCCAAAAAGCAGGAGTCCAGTTGTGCCGCTGTGCGTTGGATCGCCACCGCCGCCACTGCCAGTGACTCCTTTGCAAAATCGAGAAGTTCGTCTTCCGTGCCTTGCCTCATCCCACTTTCCTCTTCCCTTTCTGAGTAAAAGCAAATTCCGTGCCTAAAGATAGGATACCTCAGTTTGCCTCTATCTTTTCTTTATCAATCCGTGCAATCCAGTTCTGTGATATAATAAGCTCTGTCCCTGTAAGGTCTTTCTTCCGTAGTCTCTCCCTCTCCTTGCAGTCCTCTTCCCCTTTCTTCAGGACAATTTTATCCAAACCTATTCAGCAAGAAAAGAGACCCTGTAATGAATCATCCGTGCCACCGTACCCTTCTGGCTTACGGCACAGCCACCCTCGTTCTCCTCGGATCAACGCCCGCTTTTGCACAAACGACCCGCCTTGTGAGTGCCTCCAATGCCGGACAAATCAGTAATCTTTCAGGCACAAACCCCGGTCTTTCCGGCGACGGGCGTTCTGTCGTCTTTCTCGATTCCAGCTCTAATCTCGTTTCCGGCGACACAAACGGAAAAGCCGACATCTTCCTCAAAGACACACAAACCGGGGCGATTGTGCGGCTCAGTGTCTCCAACACAGGCGCACAAAGTGACGCCGACTCCAACAATCCCCATATCACCGCAAATGGAAGATACGTCGTTTTTGATAGCAAAGCCACCAATCTGATCACCGGGGATACCAACCTCAAGCGTGACTGTTTTTTGCTGGATCGTCAAATTGGAACGCTTCAGCGCGTCTCCCTCGGAAATAACGGAGCGCAGGGCAACGGCGATTCATTGCTTCCCTTTGTTTCGGAGGACGGACGTGCGGTTACGTTTTGTAGCAATGCAACGAATCTGACTTCTGCGGGAGGAAACGGCAAATTTGCGGTTTATGTACGTGACCTGCAACTGCAAACCACGGTTTGCGTTTCCAATGGAACCGGGGGCGGGGTGGCAAACGGCAACTCGTTTGCTCAGGGCATTACTCCCGACGGTCGCTTTGTGACCTTTTCCAGCATTGCAACAAATCTTGTTCCAAACGATACAAACGGGCAGGAAGATGCGTTTCTTTATGATCGCACTCTTTTAAGCCTAGAGCGGGTTTCGGTCGCAACGAACGGTGCGGGAGGAGACGGCACTTCGGGTTCGGACGGGGTCTTTGCCTCCTCTGACGGACGTTACGTTTACTTTGGTTCGACTTCGAGCAATCTCGATCCACTTTCTTCCGCCGAATTCAATCTTTGTTATCTGCGGGATCGTGCCACACAAACCACTCGTCTTGTGAGTTTAGGTGCGAGGGGAGAGACGCCGGACAGCGATCTGTATCCGTCTTCGCTTTCTCCCGATGCGCGACTGATTGCCTTTGACGGGTTCGCTTCTAATCTCGTCCCCAACGACACGCCCGAAACCCCCGACGCCTTTTTGCGCGATTTGCTTACCGGGAGAAACTACCTGCTCTCTGCGACAACTGCCGGAACTCCCGGCGGCGGCGAAAGTGCGCTTCCCGTGATCAGTGCAAACGGAAAATTCGCGGCGTTTCGGAGTTCTTCCGCAAGTCTGGTCTCAGGTGTTACGGACAACACTCCACGCATCTACGTCAGAGGTGCATTGTTCAGCACGGTGAGTGGAACCCTTAACTTTGGCACTCCGACTTCTGCGCCACAGGACTTCCGCTTTACCGTCCGTAGTGGAAGCACTGACCTTTACACGCTGACTCAACCCGTTTCACCGAATGGAAATTTTTCTCTTCTCGTAGAAGCGGGAGACCTGACCTTGCACCTGAAAAGCAGTCGGACGCTGGGGAAAAACGTATCCCTTGACACTCGTAATGGAGACGTGGCACTTGGTGCAATCGGGGTGAAATTAGGGGACATTAACGGGGACAATGCGGTTGATTTCGGAGATCTTTCGGCGATGCTCCAGGTTTACAACGCCTTGATTGACAACCCGCTTTACGCTACCAATCCACTTGCCGACCTCAATTTGGACGGAGGTATTGACTTCGGTGATCTCTCTGCCCTGCTCCAAAACTACAATGCGTTCGGCGACGACTGAAAGGGTGTTAAAGAAGTAAGCGCGGCGGAATAAATTCGCCGAGGGTTGCTTCGTCGGTAGTCCTGCGGACACATAGGATCGCCCTTGCGTTTGCATTGAGTCCACGGAGGTGGATGTCTCTGCAGACCGTTGAGCAGGAGTTTGTGATTGGGGCACTTTTGTAGCCGGGGAATTTATTCCCCGGACTCTCAATGATCCCAATCCCCTCCTGTTCCTCTCCATTGCATAAGGGGGAGGAACAGGATTGGGGCGCTAACTCTTCTGAGCGTAACGAGCGGAGGAAAAAGAGCAATACACTGACTCTCCTGAACATAGGAGGAGAGGAGAAGGACAAACCCATTGTTCCGGTTTTTCTTCTGCGTAACGTGAGTTAATAATCCAGTTTGCGAAGAGGAAGGGCTTTGTGATCGTCCTTCATTTTCTTGCCGAGGGACCCAATGACTTCGCTCGCCATTTCCGCCTCGGGAGCCTCTTTGCCTTCGTGAAGACTTTTCAGCAGGTAGCCAAGAGGTTGTCCGACCAATCTTCGGGAGACATCATTCATAATCTCGACAACGACATCGGCGCGGGTGCGCGTGGGATTGTAATAACCCTTGCCGCCACGCGGACGACGCTCAACGGTGAGTAGTCCTTTTTCGACCATACGAGACAAAGTCACGGCAATCGTAGAGGGAGACTGCATTTCGCGCTTTTCGGCACGACGTGCAAAGTGCATAATTTCGTACACCTGCACTGACGATTGCGCCTCACCCGCATCCCACAGCAGGCGAAGAATGTCACCTTCCAGCACACCGAGCGAAGGCACATCGTCTCCGCCTACGCCGATATATTTTCGGCGTCTTTCGGTTGTTTCCATTTGTTCTACCCATCCTTTTCATTGCGTTTCCACGAAACGCATTTTTTCAAGTTGTCCCTGCATCCACAAAGACAAAATGTCGCGAATCATTGCTTGTGGCAATTTTCGCTAGAGATAACATCAAAATTAGTGTCGCACCTCGTATTTCCCCGAATAGTCAGTGCATGTACATCTATAATCTCTTCTTTATCTATGTAAAGTAGTTTACAAGAAAACAAAGTCTTCTGTCAATGTCGCTGAACACTTTCTTATTGATTTGCTCATCCGCTTGTCATACTGAAGCGATAGGCTTTCTCTTCTTGAAACGTAATCCGTCTCCGGTACGTCCTTACTCAAAGAGACCTGCTGAATGAGTTGAATGATTCAGTGCAATGAGAGTGTCCAAAAACCATTACAATCTTTTTAGAAACCGTATGACCCTAGGAGTTATCATGAATCCCACACCGCTCTCAGGAGCAAACCCGAACCGACCCAGAAAGCGGAGTGCCTGGAAAGGTAAAGCCGTTCTCGCCCTTTTTCTTATCGGCATTGGATTTTACAGTGGAGTCAGAACCACTTTGCGAGTCGCCGACGGTGCCCCGGATTGGCTTAAGCGTCCCTTCGGTGTGGCGGAGTGGAAAAAAGCCGCTGACCTCCCTGTAGACAGCGGCATTTCGACGGTACCTCTCAAGCCGAATAACGCCGCCGTTCCATCCGTCCCCACAGGAGATCAAGCTCCGGTGACACCTGCCAATCCGCCTCCAACCGGTGTGAATGGACAGGCGAACCGTCCCACTCAGCCCACCAATGTTCCGGTTACGTCGAATACCGCCCCGCCCGTTGTCACCGCCACCGACTCTGAGTTAAGCGGCAAAGTGAGTGAGTATAATCGCCAACTCTACAAAATTCAGTCGGTGTTCAACGATTTCAATTTGACCCGCAACGATTCGAGAAACACGAGTTTGCCCGCAGAGCGCACTCAGGCGGCAGGAGAACGACTGACGGGACTGACGGACGAACTTGTGTCCTCCGTGCAGAAAGCGCAGACGATGTACGAAGAGATCGAGCGACAACCCCTTACCAGTACCAAATATCGTGCCGGAGAAACCGCCATTGATCCGGCGATTGCCCGTACCGCTTTCCCGGAAATGAGCGTGGGCAATCTGCGGTTCTTTCTGCCTAAGTAGTGCCACTCTATAAATCGGGTAAACTTTGTTCTCTCTCATGCTGGAAGAGCAAAGTTTGGACTGCGTGGGGGTGGGGAGGAAATCACTACGAAATTGACTCTGGAATTGCCGGAAGAGGTGGCAGCTAAATTAACTGCTACCTACCCCGATGAAACCGAACGTAACCGTGCCGTCCTCTATTCAATCGTGGAGACGATTGAAGCGGAACATTGAGACAAAGCAGAGTGGGTTGAAATCATCAACGCACGGTTGGACGCTCTTGAGAGCGGGGGAAAGACTTATAGCCTTGATGAAGCATGGGAACAACTTGACGTAATGTAAGCCAAGTGCTACAAAGCGGCAAGTCGGTGAACGAGGCGGGAAGAAAAAACCGCTCCATTATGCGATTCGCGTTCACAAACACTCTACAAGGAAATCAGGTCGAAAGCATGAAGACACCTTTGTCCCAATATGACGAAATGAGCGATACGCTGACAAT
>JACMPS010000017.1 GCA_014377395.1 Chthonomonadaceae bacterium | reverse complement strand
CGTGCCGCCCGCGCCCAATCACAAACTCCTGCTCAACGATTCGCAGGACTTCCTTCGGACACCCGAAACATTCTCGATGAAATCTATAGCAAGGGAATGAGGTACAATTCGCCATGTCCGAAGACCTGACCACAACCGAAATGGATGCACTGCCCGAAGACGTGAAAACCCTTTTTGCGAACATAAAGAAGAAGAGGAAAGCACGTTACCGAGACGTGGTAATTGTTCTGGCTCTTTCTATGGGGTTTCTCCTGTTAATCAGAGGGCTTTTTCCGGGAGTGATGCCCGCCGGTCTCTCTGGTCTGATGATGATACTGCCTTCTGTCATCCTTGAAGTTTCCCTGCTCATCTATCTTAATTCCCGCGAAAGAAAGGGCATTTACGGGTTTGATGAGCGCGAAATAGAGCACATTGCTCTCACGGACGATAAGCGTATCATCGGGACGGTGTTGAATCTTTCAGGACATACGCCGTCGTAGAATTATTCTCCGCAGCGTGTCGCTCTGATGCAAGAGTTGCTTTCCCGCCTTACGCCCGAAGATGCTCATCTTTTATCTCGCAAACAGAAAATCATTCTTGTGAACTCAATACGCCCGAATGGAAAAGGAATTACTTTTGTTGCGCTGAAAGCACTGCATCAATTCGGCGACCTCAGCACACTCGGTGCGCTCAAGAGGTGGAAATTCAATCAACTTGCTCTTCCCTTGAATCCCGCAGTGCGAATAGGTCTTGATGACTGTATCGCCGCAATCGAAGCCCGGATCGCCGCAAATCAATCCGACTCGCAGCTGCTCCGCCCCGCCGCTCCCACTGACAAAGCCGACACTTACTTGCGCCCCGTCACCCACAAGCCCGACGAAAACGCCGAAACTCTGCTCCGTGCCGAAGTCGGGGAAAAGCGAAAATAAGACAGCGATTCACCTCTGATCGCCCTTGATATAATTTTCTCAAACAATCCAATAAAGTTAGACGGCGAAAACGCTTGATTTTCCGGGCGGAACGTGTTATACTTGCGAAATACGAAAATCCGACAACCCACCCCGGTTCACACGAACACGCAAAGGTGGTTGCCCCGTGCATCGTTTTCTGAAAGTCGTCTTTGCCGGGAGCGTGAGAAGCCAATGGGCAATCCTGAAAATCCAATTATGACACGCGGCATCGCCTATAAAGTCGAAGGGAAGTACGACGAGGCGATGGCGGACTTCCAACACATTCTCGCTCAAGACTCGAACTCGATAGAAGGACATTACCAGTTGGGACTCGTTTATGGGTTTATCGGAATGTTCGATGAATCTATCGAAGAGTTGCTACGGGCGATGTCTCTGGAAGAGTCGCGTCTCGACATTCGCTATGATCTCGCCATGACTTATTCCATGCTGGGGATGTACGACGAGGCGAAACAATCCTTCGAGGAAGTGCTACAGCGCGATCCCGAACACAAAAAAGCGAAAGAGCAAATCGCCTTTTTTGCAAGCATGGCGTAACCCCTTCCCTATGTCTTCCGAACCTTCTGATTTGTCTGAACGCAGTCGTTCCGTTGCCGGGTTGCAACCCTCTTCCCCTCCTTCACTGTCTTCTCTGACTTTCCGTGTGCCTCGAACTTTTCCGAGATGGCTTCCGCTTCTGCTCTACTTTGTGCTGGCGTGTCTTTTTCTGTGGCGTTCCGTGTTCACAGGGCAGGTGTTTCTTCCGGCAGGCATTCTCGGTCATGTCGCCCCCTACACGTCCGTCATTCCCACTGAGGTACTGCCCCCCTGGAACCCTCTTCGCTGGGACAGCATGGCGCAATTTTACCCCTGGCGCAATTTTTACGCGCAGTCTTTGCGAGACGGAATTGTACCGCTCTGGAACCCTTACCAGTTCTGCGGGACGCCCTTTGTCGCAAACAGTCAGTCGGCGGTTTACTATCCGCCCAATCTCGTTTTCGTCGTGTTTCCTGTGATAAGGGCGTTCGCCGTCAATGCCGTACTGCACCTCACTCTGTGTGGTTGGTTCACCTTTTTGCTGTTGCGCCGTCTGTGTCTGGCAGAGATTGCCGCCCTCACGGGAGGTGTGATTTTCGCTTTTTCCGCGTGGCAAACACAGTGGCTTCAACTCCCGACTTTTCTGGCGACTTCCTGCTGGTTTCCACTTTTGTTATGGGGCGTTCATCGCATTTTCACAGAAGAGAGACAGAATAAAATTGGGCAAGACATTGCCACACTCAGCGCAATTCTCGGTCTGATGTTGCTGGCGGGACACCTGCAAATCGCCTTTTACGGTCTTCTTGCGGGAACACTCTTTGCGGTGGCACTCGTTCTGCGCCGCACTTTTGAGGGCGACAAGAAGGCGGCATTACGCGGCTTTCTGGCGTGTGTTGCTTCTCTCGCTCTTGGATTGATGCTGTGCGCCCCGCAACTTTTGCCCTCCCTCGAATTGTCCCGCGTGTCACATCGGGTAGGAAAATCCTCCGCCGCAGGGTACGCCGCTTACACGGAATATGCCCTGCCTTTCTCCGGCTTTGCTACACTCACTCTGCCCAACTTTTTCGGCAATGACTATGACGCAAACAATCCTTACTGGGGATTTTACGAAAAGCGAGTAGGCGACCTGAGCGTTCCGGTTCGCCACAACGCCGCCGAAACCGCCGCGTATGCCGGGCTTCTGCCTCTTTTGCTTTCCGTGCTTGCCCTCCTAAGAATCAAGCGAAGAAGAGACGCTACCCCTCTTTCTAATTCCACCTCCAGTCACCCTTTTGCTTCTCTTCCCCCCATGCTTTTCTTTGCGATTCTGGCATTGATCGCCCTGCTTATGGCACTCGGAACCCCGATTAATGCCCTCTTTTATTTTGGAGTGCCGGGGTTCGGACAGTCGGGGTCTCCAGGTCGTGTGCTGTGTCTGTGGGCATTGAGTGTGGCAGTGCTGGCTTCCTATGGGCTGGACTCGCTGCTGCGTTCCCCACCTACAAAGCGGGAAATCGGGATCGCGGCACTCACGCTCGTTTTCGTGCTTGCGTTCGGTATGCTGTTTGCCACAAGACAGGTGGGAGCGGTTTCAGCGCAATTTTTGCGTGGTACGGGCATCCCTGAAATCGGGGAGGTCTTCGGGCGCATCGGGGAGGACTGGCTTCGCCTTGTTATGTTCGGCGGTACAGGAATTTTCGCTCTGTTCTTCGCGGGTAAAGCTAGGGAGAACAAACGAGAAGTGATCGGTTGGCTCAGTGCGGGACTTTGTACGCTGGATTTGTTCGTGGTCGGAGTGCGCGTCAACCCTACTGCCCTGGCGGAATGGGTTTACCCGCCCAACACCGTCACTGATGCCCTCAAGCGTGATCTCGGACATGAGCGCGTGTTTCCCACGAATCAGGCATGGAGCCTTTATCGTGCGCCGATTGCGATTTTGCCTCCCAATGGCGGGATGGTTTACGGCTTGCACGACACGCAGGGGTACGATTCACTGCTGACGGGACAATACAAAGCGTTCGCAAATTCGCTCTCCCTTCCTAACCGCATGGGCGTAAGGGATGCCTCCCCTCCCGAAGTTGGAAACATGGTTTTCACTCAAAACCCCGATGCCCCTAACGCTCATTTAACCGGGTCGAAAGTCTCACTCAGCATTGCGGGGGGAATTCAGCCGATGCCCTCCGTACCGGCCTCTTCGCCGCCTCTCTCGAATTTACGTGCTTATGTTGCCGCTCAAAACGTGATCTTTCCCGTAGAATGGAAGGAGGATTCGCCGACTCGTGTGACGCTGGTTACTCTCTCGCCTTCAAGTGGAACTTTGCATTTGCAGGACCAATTTTATCCCGGCTGGCGCGTCACCGTTGACGGAGCCGAAAAAAAGATCGAGCCACAAAAAGACGCGCCTTTCCGTGAAGTCGAGGTGGCGGGTGGCACTCACACGGTGGCGTTTCGGTTTAGGCCTGAGTCAAGTCGAGTTGGATTTTATCTGATGTGCCTGGGATTGGGGATTGTGGCGGGACTGTGGGCGTATGCCCTCTCGCTAAACAGAGGTGGGAGGAAAGACGAAAATGTTTAAACTCAATCTTGCGTGGGTGATCCTGAGTGTGTTTGCCCTGCCTGCCCTCTCTGAGCAAAATAAAAAGCCTACGCAAAAAGCCCCGGCTGAGATCATGTTGAAGACGGCTTCGGGTGAGAAAGTTTTCCCGCTTCGTAAAGACGAAAAGTTACCGTCAAAGGCGAAAATCTTTGTTTTTGTTGCACACGATTGTCCGATCTCCAACAAGTATGCCCCTACCCTCAACACGCTGACCCGCGAATACACGCCGAAAGGCTTTCAGTTTTACGTCGTCTACACAGAAAGTGATCTCAAGCCGGAGACCGCCCGCAAACACGCCAAAGAGTTCGGCTATACCTGCCCCACTCTGCTCGATCCAAAGCACAAATTGAGCAAACGTCTCGGTGCAAAAGTAACTCCGCAGGCGTTTTTACTCGACAAAGAAGGCAAAATCGCCTACAGTGGGCGTATTGATGACCGCTTTATTGATTTCGGAAAAGAGCGGCATCGTGCCACCGTTGCTGACCTCCGCAACGCACTCGACAACACCCTTGCCGGGAAACCGATCTCGCCAAAACAAACAAAATCCATTGGTTGCTACATCCCCGAAGAGTAAAATAAAGAGCAACAATGACAATTTGGCGAAGTAAATTCGCCGTTTCAATTTTACACTTCCTTTCTGTTATTCTCAGGAGGGGGTTGAACTCTCTCATTTGCATCGAGTCCATGTAGGTGGACTTCGCGCTTTTGTAGCCGGGGAATTCATTCCCCGGAGTCCGTGTCCGGCATGGATCTGGTGATGATTGAGAAATTGTCCGGAGGTTAAAACCTCCGACTGAAGACAAGCGAAGTCCACCTGCGTGGAATGGGAAGTCCTGCATACCGTTGAGCAGAAGTTTGTAATTGGGGCACTTTTGTTGCCGGGGAATGAATTCCACGGAGTGCCTCTCAACGATCTGAAATCCCATTCGTTGAGGGACAAAGTAAGCACATCAGGGGAGAAAGTCAATCCAGTCTCGCTTTTGCGTGGTTATAGCATGATCTCTTTAGCAACGTTCACACCTGTAACGAAATAAGTTTGCTGTCTGCCTGTAATCATTGTTTTCTGAAAGAAATGAGTACCGCCCTTTATGCTTCGCCGATTTCTCGCGTATTACCGTCCTCACAAAAAACTGTTTCTCATTGACTTTTCCTGCGCCATTCTTTCCGGGCTTTTGGAACTCGTGTTTCCGTTGGCGATTCGCACCTTTGTAGATCGGCTTTTGCCGAGCCAGAACTGGGGCTTGATTTTAGGGGCAACGGCAGGACTTATGGCGATTTATTTCCTGAATACCGGGCTACAATACATCGTCAACTACTGGGGTCACGTTCTCGGAATCTCTATCGAAACCGAAATGCGCCGCCGAATTTTCGATCACCTCCAGAAACTTTCCTTTCGATTTTACGACAACCAGAAGACGGGGCGTCTTGTCGCCAGAGTGACCAAAGACCTTGAGGACGTAGGCGAAGTCGCACATCATGGACCCGAAGACGCCTTTATTGCCGTGATGACGTTTCTTGGTTCGTTCGCGTTGATGTTCACTTTGAATCCGCAACTCGCTTTGATCACAGGGCTTGTCGTGCCACCGATGACGTGGATTTCCACCCGCTACGGCAGTGCAATGACGCAAACGATGCGAACTCTTTTCGGGCGCGTTGGCGATTTCAACGCCCGCATCGAGGAAAATGTCGGCGGGATTCGTGTTGTACAGGCGTTTGCAAACGAAGACCATGAGCGCACTCTCTTTGCAAAGGACAATGACGGCTACCGCGAAACGAAACTCGATGCGTACCGCCTGATGTCGAAAAGTATGTCGCTCAGTTACATGACAATGCGAATTGTTCAGATTTTCGTGATGATCGCAGGAGCCTATTTCGTCCTGCACAATCAGTTGACGGTCGGCGGCTTTATGGGATTTTTGCTTCTCGTCAATGTGTTTTTTCGCCCGGTTGAAAAGATTAATGCCGTGTTGGAAACCTATCCCAAAGGCATTGCAGGCTTTAAGCGGTACATCGAATTGCTGGAAACCGAACCCGACATCGCAGACGCCCCGAACGCCATTTCGATGGGACACCTCAACGGAGAAATTCGGTTTGAGGACGTTCACTTCGGTTATGATACGTACAAAAACGTTCTGAACGGGGTTGATCTCTCTATTCATGCGGGCGAAACGGTGGCTTTCGTAGGTCCAAGCGGGGCGGGCAAAACGACAATTTGCTCGCTGGTGCCTCGCTTTTATGAACCGACAGGGGGACGAATTACCGTAGACGGCACGGACATTCGGGAGATGACGCTCTCCTCGCTACGCCGCAATATCGGTATCGTGCAACAGGATGTTTTTCTGTTTGCAGGGACGATCCGGGAAAACATCGCTTACGGGCGATTGGACGCAAGCGATGACGAGATTCGCGAAGCCGCCTACCGTGCGCGTCTCGATGAAATGATTGCACAATTGCCGGAAGGTCTGGACACGATTATTGGAGAGCGTGGCGTCAAACTTTCAGGCGGACAAAAACAGCGGCTTGCGATAGCCCGAATGTTCCTTAAAAACCCACCGATTCTGATTCTGGACGAGGCGACTTCCGCTCTGGACACCGAGACCGAGCGGGCAATTCAAGCATCCCTCGCCGAACTCTCCGTCGGGCGCACCACGCTGGTGATCGCGCATCGTCTTGCCACCATTCAGAACGCGGATCGAATCGTGGTGGTAGACGAAACAGGTATTGCAGAGCAGGGACGACACCAGGAGTTAGTCACGGCGGGCGGGGTTTATCAGCGTTTGCACGAGGCGCAGTATCGGGCAATCGTCTCAAGTGAACGCCTTGAGCAACCCTCTCTGCTGACCGTCAACTAACGAAAATGGAGCGACACTTGTTCAACAAATTTCTGGCTTCTATCGGCATAGATTCAGCACTTTTGACGCTGAAACTTAATTCAGAATACTTCTCGCGTGGCGGAATACTCGAAGGAATGATTAAACTGCAAGGCGGTGTTGTCAAACAGCGAATCGAGAAGATTACTGTGAAGTTGGCTAAACTTCATCAGACAGGCGAAAGTTCGTATTGGAAAACTTTAAGCGAAGTGTATGTCATGGAAACTATTGACATCCTGCCCCGAGAAATACAGGAAAAGTCTTTTTCCCTACCAATTCCTAATGATACACCAATTACAAAAAGTAATTACGCCACGAAGTTGGTGAAAATCATGGCGGTAGCCGATATTCTGTGGGCAGTCAATCCACGTGCTCACCTGAACGTCAAAATAGTGCCGGAGTCAGAAATTCTGGTACTCGATGTGGCTCTCAGGGAGCTTGGTTTTGCGGAAATGCGAGATGATTTCTCTGCAGAGATGTTGACTTCTGACAGCATGGTGAAAAGAATTTACGATGCTCCTACCGCTCTGGAAGATCAAATCACTCGCGCCGTTCTGGAAGTTTCAGTGAGCGGAAAACACGTTCGGGGGCATCTGGCTTTGCATCGTCGGGCAGTGCATTTCACGGACTATCTT